>DATNOW010000568.1:0-3255 GCA_036703515.1 Chroococcidiopsis sp. | reverse complement strand
GTGCTGTACGCCGCCAAAGAAGCGGTTGGCGCATAGGCATCGCCAGCTAAACCTGCCTCTCCGGTCTTCCAGCCCTGTCCTCCCAATATACTAGGAGGACAGCGCTGGCTTGGCATAGAGCATGAAACGGTAGCCCACTATTCGCACTACAGGCATTACAGGACAAAAATCGCACTATTAGCCCAGACGTTTTCATCATGCGTAATCCCTGGCTCTCGACCCTGCGGATCGTGGGGATGGTCATAGCGCTGCTGGTGCTCAGCGGGTTGGCGATCGCCCCTCTCTCTGATGTCGCCCAGGCTGCAGTGCTGTGTCGCACCGTTAGCGATCGCCAGATTTGCATCCTCAGCATCAAACGCAGCGCCAAACACTATTGGGAATATCGCGCTGCTGTCTCGATCGACTGTGTGGAGCGACCGATTGAGGTTTACAACTGTCGCGATCGCCTCCGAATTTCAGCCCAAGGCAAAGCGGTGCCGTTTGCACCAAACGGGGCTGGAAAGCTGATTTGTAGCTTTTTTCAGCGGTCGGCTTAAGGCTGCGCCTTCCTGCAACGATAGGAAAGCACAGCAGGAATTTCAGCAGGCATCACGTCCCTAAGATGACTTACCCAGCATCACCCATAGCCCGACGATAATCAGCCCCATGCTGGCTAGCATTACCGCCGTAATTGGCTGCTGGAAAAACAGCAGCGCCAAGATTGAAACAAAGACAGGCACCAGGCTATACACCGAACTGGCGATCGCCGTTGGCCCCAGGGTTTTGATGCTCAAGTTATAGAGCAGGTAGCCAATGCCCGACGCCCCAATGCCCATATAAAATACCGACAAAATCGCCGCTGAAGATGCACCGTGGAGGGCAGTGCCCCAGTTTTCAGCGATCGCAAAAAACAGCAGTTGCACCACGCCAAACAGCGTCGCGTAGTACGTAATCGTAAACCCCGAATAGCGCGCCGATAGCTGCTTAATCAGCAGCGCATAGACAGTCCAGCAGAGCACGGCACAGAGCATCAGCAGATCGCCTAGCTTAAACTGCAATTGCAGCAAATTGTCGAGGTTGCCCTTGGTCAACAGCATCAGCACGCCAATCAGGGCGATCGCCCCACCGCCATAGCTCCGTCGCCGCAGCCGCTCTTTGATAAACAGCGCCGCCATAATGCCGCTAACCACCGGGCTAAAGGCATTGATGATCGCCGTATTAGCCACATCGGTATGCTGCAAGCTAGAGAAAAAGAAATAGTGATAGCCGACGATACCAAAGCTACCCAATAACATCAGCCGCCACAGGTCAGCCGCTTTTACCTTGAGCGAGGCGGTGCCAAAATGCCAGAGCAATCCGCTTAAAAATACCAGCGTCACCACATAGCGAAAAAACGATGTCGTCAGCGGGCCCAATTCCACAACGGCATACTTACCGGCAATAAAACTTCCGGCAAACAGCGCGCTCGTAACAACAGGAAGCCACGTCTGGGTTTTGAGCCGCCATTTTTCTGTCCATTTTTCCGTCAACATGGCCTAGTCTCCCCCAGCAGTGCTGGCATTGCTGAGGTCAGGGCTCTGCACCGGTGCAGAACGAGTGCAGAAAAAGTGCAGAACGAGTGCAAAGCAAGTGCAGAACCCCCAACCCGATACGTCAAGCGATCGCTAAGCCGGAGTTGTTTGTAGCTCTGGGCGCTCCTCTGGCACGATCGCCCCCTCGACCGGGCAGACCTGTAGGCAGATGCCACAGTCAATACAGGTAGAAAAATCAATCCAATACCAGTCGGTGCCTTTGGTATTTTTGCCGGGGCCTTCATGGATGCAGGCGACTGGGCAGGCATCAACGCAATCTGCTACACCTTCACAAACGTTTGTAACAATCGTATGGGGCACAGTGTTCTCTCTCAATGAATCGACAGGATAGGCCAATGGCTCTCTTGTTTAAACTAGCAGGTGCCAGGGATTGCGCAAACCACGACTATGCAGAGATTTGCCTACACCCTACCCGATCGGGCTACGGGATCGGGCTACCGGATTGGCAGCGGCAAGCCTATGCGCAGGACAATGGCGATCGCCCCTTTTCTTATCAGAATAAAACGGCTTTGATACAAGGATTCCAGGTAGTTTCATAGGTATTGCACATAACTCAAAACGCGGTCAATCGATTACCCCAAAGCATACGAAAAACCCATTTTTTTGTTAGCGTCCTAATCCATTTAGAACCCACCAGAGAATAAAAAATCATATCTCAAAGCCTTATGCTGCTGTAGTCATTGCATATTCTCCGGTGAGTGGTGAAATATTCTTAACACTAACGAGTTTTCAATATAATTGCCGCTAAATCCATAGACAGCATTAAATTTTGTTTCTCATAAATCAGCTTCCTATCAAAACTTTGCATAATGAATATCTATCCCTCTCTTTATGAGAGCGAAGACAACAGTTTAATTAAGCAAATCAACAAAGCACGCTAACAAGTTAGTAATGTTGTTTGCTGATTTTGTTGTCGGGTTAGATGGTGTCAACAGATAAATTCCTTTAAGAAACCTCAATTCAGACACCTCTACAAGCGTCCATGCTGGGGAACGGGCCGGTCTGGTACGTCTCTGTATCATCATGTCTAAGATTCTTGGATATAGACTTTGAGAGTCCTTTTCGAGAGATTTTTTCTCGAATTTTTTCTAAAAAGCTGCTTCTAAAAGCTGCTTCTAAAAAGTTGCTAGAGAAAAAGGTCTCTGATAGGTTTCTATATCCCTCAGCGTCGGCTAGAGGGTAGTTTTACACGATTGAATACTGGGTTGTCGTATTTTCTCAAGCAGTCTTTAAACCATTGAGGTTCTATTAGGAAGAAGACAGCAAGATTGACATCATTTTAATCAAACGGTTGGAAAAAAATGAGTGGCTCTTGACGAGTCAACGATCCACCCTTCTCTACGTTGATCGCATCCGCATGACGTAGCGAATCGGTCGTGGCGTCGAACCTCTAACGCATTACATACACCACTCACATACACCACTCACGTACACCACTCACGTACACCACTCACATACACCACAAGGACTATCTACCTATGTTGAAATTGGGCCAAACACAATGGCGATCGCTCTCTCTATTGAGCCTGATGCTATTGGCAGCCTGTAGCAGCACTCCCAGCACGGGGGAGTCTCCCGACGCCGCGACCAAATTTAATGCCGCCAAAGGCTGCATGAACGTGGGTGTTTTGCTACCCGAATCTGACTCCTCCGCCCGCTATGAAGCCTACGATCGCCCCTTGCT
>DATNOW010000567.1:0-3904 GCA_036703515.1 Chroococcidiopsis sp. | reverse complement strand
GGATCGACGACGGTGCCGGGGACATGGCGGAAGATGCGAAACTCGGATGGCGATAGCCGCAGGTCATAGCCATAGCTGCTAAGACCATAGGAAATCACGGGTAGCCCTTCGCTTTGGCGGACGAGCTGGGGCTCGAAGGGGGCAATCATGCCCTTGGCGGCCATTTCGGTGATCCAGGTGTCGTTTTTAATCATGAGTGGTGTCTGAGAATGAGTGGGGTTGGGTGTAGTCAAAATGGGTAGGGGCGATCGCCCGTGGGGGTTAGGGGCTGTGGCTGCGGCGCAGTTCGGTAATTTGGTCGGCGATCGCCAAAATCGAATCGGGCATATCGGGGCCGGTCAAAATCACATCGACCGAGCGGGGACGCTTTTTGAGAAAATCCAGCACGTCAGCTTCGGCAATCAGCCCAAACTGGATGGCCAGGCTAAGTTCATCTAAGACCACCAGCGAATATTGACCTTGGCTGACCACCGACTTGGTATGCTGCCATAGCTCTTGGAGGGCCGTCTGTTCGGGTTCTTGCACCTCGGACGAGTCGATGCAGCGGGGCAGGTCGCAGCGCAGCCAGTCGAGGTTTTGCCCAAGCTGCACCGGGTGCCGGGTGCCTTGGGTGATGCCGCCCTTGAGAAACTGCACTACTAAAACGGGGGTGCCATGCCCTGCAATCCGCAGAGCTTGAGCCATGACGCTGGTAAAAAAGCTGCGGTGGGGGCAGGTAAAGACTTGCACCAATCCTTCAACGCTGTAGGGAAGTTGGCGATTGGAGTCAAATACAGAGGCTTCTAGCTGCGAAACCATTAGACAATCTCACGGTAAACGATAGGGGGTCGGGCAGGGGGTGGGGGCCACTTAAGGGAGGGATAACGGGGCAGTTGCCATACAAACAAGCAGTACAGGCGATCGCCCCAGGTAAATGTAGCGCCACGCTCAAATTTATCCACCCATCAAACACTAGATATATGTTAGCGTCAAGTCAAAAATTGGGGGCGATCGGCTCTATAGAGCGATCGCCCCCAACGCATGGGTCGCGAGAATTCTTCGCAAGTGTGAACGGGGCGGCGGGTGAGAGTGCGCAGGTCGCCTATCGCCCCAGAAAATCAACCAAGGGTTTAAATTGCGGCACCCATTCCTCTCGGCTCGTGACTAAGGTGGGAAAGGCGCGATCGCCGTAGGAAGTGCCCACCTTGAGGGGAAAAATCGGTTCTGCCTCTAGGGCCGTCCAGGTGGCCCCGGCCGCTTGGGCGATCGCCCAGACCGCTGCAATATCCCAGATTTTGGGCGTCGCCTCCACACCGCCCACGGCAATGCCAGCCGCCACCGTCAAGACATTGTAGGTTGCCACCCCCAGCATCCGAATTTTGCACGGAAACGGCTGTTTCATCACCGCCGTACTGCGGGCGCAGAGGTTAAAAAAGTGGTTGCTAGTAGGCGCATCGGCAGACACGTGGATCGGGCGATGGTTGAGAAATGCGCCGGTTGGCCCAGGCATCGCCACCGAGTCATGCCAATAGCCATAAAACGCTTGCTGAATAGACGGCAGATAGACATAGCCAAAGACCGGCGTGCCCTGATAGAGCAACCCCAGCGAAATCCCCCACAGCGGCAGCCCCCGCGTAAAGTTGGTAGTGCCATCCAGCGGGTCGATCACCCAGCACCACTCATCCCCCGGAAAAACATGCTCGCCCTCTTCGCTCAGCACCCCGTGGCTGGGAAACCGTTTGGCGATCGCCTCTCGAATGGCCAAGTCAGCCCACTGATCAGACTGAGTAACAAGGCTGCCATCCGGCTTTTGGGCCGCCTGCACCGTGCCAAAATCGTGCAGCAGCCGCGCCCCGATGAGGCGAGTGGTAGATTCAGAAAATTCGAGAACAGAGTGCCAAAAATCCATGGTGGGTGATTCACTAACAAGGGCAACAGACGCTAATCGAGCTCGGCTTCAAGCACTTGGGCGATCGCGCTCTTGGCCGTGTTGACAAACTCCTGCACATTCACCCGGCTCAACAGCCAGACTGCCACAATCATCGCACCCCCTTCGACCGCAAACACCAGCACGTACGAGAATATTGACGCACCAAACAGCGTCCGCCCCAGATCCAGCGTGACTGTCCCGCTGATGGTGGCAATGCCTCGGGCCCAGGCCTGGGCCAGCCCCCACGCGCCAATAAACGTGCCGGCCGTTTCGGCAGCCGTCAGGTCGAGCATCAGGCTGATCGCACCCGTGGTGGTGATCCCGGCCGCCAGCCCAAAAAACAGCATCGCCAATTGCAACAACCGCTGATTTTGGGTAAAGCCCGCCAAAATAATCAGCATCGTGCAACCGGCCACCAGCAGGCAGCCCAGACGCGTGGTGCGCGGCTTACCCATGCGGGGCACAATCAGAAACCCCGTCGTGGTCATGCCTGCAATCGTGCCGATGCCAAAAAACACATTCAGCAGCGTCGTTTCGGCCACCTTCATGCCAAAAATTTCGCCGCCGTAGGCTTCGAGCACGGCATCTTGCATAAACAGCCCCATCGTCATCACAATCAGGAAGCTAAAAAACAGCCCCGTCTGCCGCGAGGCCGTCAGCACCCGCCAGGCGCGACCGAGGGTAATGCTGTCTTCGCGTTCGGCCACCGTTGAGCGCAGGCGATAGCGCGAAAAGCGGCGCTCGATGCCCACTGTGGCAATGATCGACAGCACCACCACAATGGCCGGAATCACAATAAATAGAGTATTCACCGCCCGCTGGAGGTCGGCAATCGGCGCATCGGTGGTCAGTCTGCTGAGAGAACCAAAAATGCCGCCTGCCGCCAAAATCGTGCCAAACAGCAGCATCGCCCAGACAATCCCCACCAGCTTCGGGCGGTTGTCTTCATCCGACACATCCACCAGCAGTGCCGCAAAGGGCGTCGAACCCGCGCTTAAGATCAGCCCGTAGAGGGCAAAGACCAACGCCAGCAGTAGCGCCCAGCCTCGGCTTTGGGCACAGCTCGACTGCACAAAAAAGTCTTGCAGGCTGGCCCAGCCAGCCGTCTGCACAGCGCAGCCCTCACTGGCCAAGCTGTCGCCCAGCCCCCACATCACCCGCACCGCACAAAAAGAAGCAATCGCCAGCAGCACCGCACTCACCCAGACATAGCCGGTGCGATGCAGGTTAAACAGCGGTTTTGAATCTGACAACTGCCCAAACCAAACCCGTGCCGGGGCGACAAAGTAGGGCACTGCCAAAATCACCCCTACTATGGTGGGGGCGATCGCCAGCTCGTTGATCATCAAGCGGTTGAGCAACGCCAGCGTCAAAATCGACATCACCCCCAGCCCCAACTGGTATAACCCCATCCGAAAAATCGTCGGTAGAGTCATCGTCGGTGGGGCGATCGCCTCAGGCGGGCCCTGTTGATCCAAAAAGTTGCGTTCGATCATCTCCAGTCCTCTTTCCCGGCGCAAGAACCCTGTATTTTAAGACATGTATTTTAGGACATGTATTTTAGGATAAACGTTCGATGCGAAGGATTACCTAGCCAAAGCAAGATGACTGAATGATAGACAGCGTAGGTCTGCCGATTCATTTTTATAAACATCCTAATAAACAAAATCAGACGCTACGGGTAGCGTCTGATTTCGCGATATTTAGCAAACTCAATATTCAGCAGATTCGATAATTTTTCCGTGGTTTGCTCAAGACTCACATAGAGCAACGTTATACCAGAGCTGACGCTTGCCGCCCTTGGTCAATGCAACCTAATAAAGACCTGGAACAGGAGCAACGGAGGGCTGAGGAGAGCGTCTAATATTTTCAACGGGCGGCACATAGAAGGATGGCCCGGCTTCGAGGATGGGCGGGTTATCGTAGGGAGGCGTTAGCAGCAGCGACGAACTGAATGGGTTGTCAGCATCGGGGGTACGCAGGTAAGGATCGCTC
>DATNOW010000566.1:0-2407 GCA_036703515.1 Chroococcidiopsis sp. | reverse complement strand
GTCACCGACAATGGCCAAGGCATTGCGCCCGACTATCACCACAAGATTTTTGTCATCTTCCAAACCCTAGAGGCCCGCGACACCAAATAGAGCACCGGCATTGGTCTAGCCATTGTCAAAAAGATCGTTGAAGGGGCCGGCGGCACCATCACTCTCGACTCACAGCCCAATCAGGGCGCAACCTTTCGCTTTACCTGGCCCAAAACCCCGAGCGAAGACAGCAGCGCTGGCGGTTAATCTACCAGCCCACAATTAAGCTACCAGTAAGCTACCAGCCCACAATCACCACCCACATCAGAGAACCCAGCCCAAAGGCGGCCAGATGCTGGGGCAGCAGACTCAAGAAGGGCTGACGGGCAATCTTTTGGGTCAAGAGGACGCTGAGCCAAAAGGAAACGATCAGGGTGACGCCTTGCAAAAAAGCGATCACGGCGGGATGGGCGACGGCCACAGGCAGACCAACAGCGCTGTAGCCAAAGGTCGCCACGGTGACGGGAATAATCCGTCCCGCTTCGGTCAGCCCCAGCCGCAAAAAGTGGGCCAGATTTCCACCCAAAACCAGGGGCAGGTAGCCATAGGCCAACTCTTTGAAGGAGCAGGCTTTGATCGCCGGGTTTAACAATCGCGTCAGCCGGTGGGTGAGCAGGGCGATCGCCCCTGGAATGGCCAAGACCCCGATCGACAGCAGGGCATGGAGCCCAAACTGGTCGAGCGCCTGTCCCCAAAGCTCTAGCCAATGGTCTGACCAAACCTGTCCGGCAAGCTCTGCGCCAAGCGGTGTAACAAGTTCTGCACCAACCGAGGCGATCTGCACTGGAGGAAAAATCCAATGGGCGATCGCCGCTATTGGAGCCGCCAGGCTGGCTCCGAGTTCTGGCAGGCGATGCAGCAACACCGCCCCAAACAGCAAAAACAGCAGGCAGACCTCATAATAGGTCGCCGTATGGGTCGTCCATAGCTCAATCCCCGGCGGGCGCAAGTTAAGCTCCACGGAGCGATGGGGGCAGGCCTTGAGGCAGGTCATGCAGAGTACGCAGTCGCGGTTATCTTCAAGCTGGGCCGGGTGAGAATAGACCGGGCAGCCCCCGGTTTCCAGACCTTCGCCTTTTTGGGGGCCGCCCTTATAACACTGGTAGGTAGTGCAGCTGGCCGAGCAAATCCCCTGCTGGGCCCGCAGCTCAATCACGCTGAGCTTGGCAAACAGACCGTTCATGCCGCCAATCGGGCAGAGATAGCGGCACCAAAACCGCCGTTCAAACAGCAGCGAGAAGATCATGGCACCCCCGGTAATCAGCAGCAGCAGGCAGGCCGATAGGTAGGCCGTATCTTCGAGGTGCCATAGCTCTTCCCACAGCAAAATCAGGGCAAACAGCCCAAACAAAAACCAGCCGCCCCACTTTTCGGCTTGGGGGCGAGCCCAAGGCAACAGCTTGCGCGGAAACAGCCACAGCGATAGCTTTTGCGTGATTTCGCCATAGATCATAAACGGACAGTAGGCGCACCACAGCCGCCCAACAAAGGGAAAAGCGACTAAAATCAGCGGCCACCACCAGGCCCAAAACAGGTTGAGGGCAATATTGCGATCGCGACTCTGGGGGCCTAAAAACAGCAGGGCCACGACCACTGCAAACACCCAAGAAGTCAGACCATAGTTGATCCGATCGGGATACCACGGGCTGCGCAGCGCCTGCCGCAGTTGGGGATAGGTGTTGAGCAGGTTGACCCGAAAGCGTTTGGCTTTAGTGCGGGCCGGCCAAAAAATTTCTTCGGTGAGAATTTCCGCCCCGTTCGACTGGATGATCGCCCGCTCCACCAGGCTTTCCAGTTCCATCAGGTTGCCAGGAAAGTCGTACCCTTGGAGGCGACGGATGGCTTCGGGAGACACCGAGGGCTGGGTCAATCCCCGCGCCCGGCAGTAGAGGCTGATGTAGTAGGCCACCTGGGCCTCGATATCGGCCTTGGCCACCCGCAGCGGCGGCACCTTGATCGTGTGCCCTAGCAAATCGCGGCGCTCTAGCTCAGCTAGGGTGCGCTCCGAAGTCATAATAATGCGGGCGCTGGTCTGCTTAGCAGCGGCCGGTGGTTCACCCTCGCGGCTGACGGGGATATATTCGCCCGTTTGCAGCAGTTGGCACAGCTTGGGCTTGAGCGGGGCGGGCAGATCTTGGACGTTGTTGAGCATCAGCGTGCCTTGCCCCAGCCACTCCAGCAGCCCCGGCTTGCCGCCCGCCCGCCCAAATAGCTCAGCCCCATTCGCTTGCAGCGTGTCGCAGTTGACCTTGATCAGGGGCTGCTTGCGATAGGGTTGCCGATCGACATCGCGCCCCCCGGCACTGAAGTGAATCAAGGCCGCAATGTTATCTTTACCCAGCCCCGGCTCGCCAAAAATCAGCACCGGCCGGCGATC
>DATNOW010000565.1:0-9008 GCA_036703515.1 Chroococcidiopsis sp. | reverse complement strand
GGCGCAGTGCCTCGAACCCGACGACCTCAACTTCGCCGTGATGCCTCCCTTTGGCAGTTGGGTCAAAGCCTTTGATGAAGAATCGGGCAATCAAATCTATGCGGTGGTATACCACGCGACGACAGCCCCGATCGATTCGGTGCACCGGGCCCGGGCGCTGGGCTTGTCGCTGCCCGAACTGCGAGAGCAGCAGCCCCAGATTTTTGCCATGCTCAAAACCGAGTTTCGGGCAGCGATTGTCGGGTTTCAGCGATCGCAGTCTGCTGACAACAGGTCTCAGTCTAAGACTGTCAATGGTACTGCTCAAGCTCAAAGTGATGGCACGGCCCGTCTGAGCGAAACCGTCTATCAACATCTGCCGCCCCGTCCGCCCCAGGTACACCAAGCGGTCTATACCTGCGATCGCGACGAGGTGATTCACTTTAGCGAGGCGCTCGACTTTTTGCGATCGCTGCTGCAAGTGACCGGAGCCCCGGTCGATAGCCTAACCGCCGCTGCCATTCGCGACATTTATCAACTGAGAAAAGGCGATCGCGAATGGTTGGTCAAAGCAGGGCGCATGCTCAGCCTGCTGCTCAAAGACGATTACGACCGGCTTCGCATTATCCTTAGCCAGATTTATTTGTAAAGTTGCCGATGAACCCCCAGTCGACAGATTCATCCTGTAGACTAAATTCAGGCTTTGATCAAAACCACCTATGGGCTGAGATCAACCGATAAGCGTGGTTTATGCGCTAGATATGCGCTGGATTGCGCTAGATATTGTTTAATTCGTTATCAGCTTGGTATCAGCAGCTATCTAGACTTTGCAGCGGTAGCATCGTCGGGTAGTCGGTCAGGGATCGCAGTTTGAGACAGACGATAGTGTAAACGACGTTTGGGAGGTCTGCATGTCCCAATCTGATGCGGCGGCGGACGCTCGATGGTTGGCCCCGTCGGTGGCGGCCAAGATCCACGCCCCGTCGCGTGCGGATCATCCCCTCTGGCGGTCGATCCCCCGCGATCATGCCACGCTGCTGGCAGAGCTTCAGCAAACGCGGCTGGTGAGCCAGCAGCGGATTAATCGCGTCCGCGATCTGGAGCAAGCGCTAGATCAAGCCCTGTCTTGCTTAGAGGAACTGCGCTTGAAGGTGCAAGACCAAGAGGTCTTGGAAGCGCAGCTGGCCATGACAGAAAATTTTGCCAATGTGCAGCAGCAGGCGATCGCCCAGCTCAAGCAGCGCCTAGAACAGCAGCAGACGGTGCTCGACGGGCAAGTGGCTGAAACTCGCGCCCGAGAGCAGGCGGTCTGGGAACTGCAAAGCGCCCTTGATGCCCAGCAGCTCCAGGTGGTGGAGCTTTCCCACGAAGCCCTGACCCAGCAGCATCAAGCCGACCATCTGCGCCAGCAGTTGGCCGAGGCCCATAGCCAAATTCAGGCTCTATCGGCCAGCTTGGCGGCCCACCAGCAGCAGAGCATTCAGCTAGAGCTACCCATCGACAGTACCTACACGCGCGCGGCGGACCGGCAAAATCTAGCGCTGACCCTGCGCCGCACCCAGGCGATCGCAGCGGAACGGCAGACGACGATTGCCGCCCTCGAAAAAGATTTGGCGATCGCCCAAATCAAAGTCGAAGAACTGGAAATCCAAATTGCCAAACACCTCAAGTCTCAGGCCTCGTGGCAGCAGCGCTGTCATGAACTGCGGACAGAATGCGATCGCTACCAGGCACGGATCACGGATTTAGAACAAGAAGTGTTTGAAATGCAGGAGCAGATTTTTCAGCAGGCGCAGCAAAAAAGCGAATATGAAGCGGCCGTGCAGCACTGGAAAGATCGCTACCTCGCCAGCCAGCAGCAAATCGCCCAGTTTAAAGCGCTCCTCGACCGGGCGCTGCCGCCCGATGCCACCGACCTCAGCTTTGCCACCCATATTCCCCTTACCCCAGCCCTGCTAGAGTTGCTCAACGCCATCGACATGACGGCCCCCTCTGCTAACCCCAGCGAACCCAAGGGGATCGCGCCGCTGTCGCCCTTAAATCAGCTAGAGCTGCCAGAGTTTTTGATTCGGCGGCGCAATTATCGCGTCCGCTAGCCCAATCCAGAAGGGCGATCGCAGGGCTGATCGGGCCAAAATTTAACCCTTTTATAATCTCGTCTATTGATCCCTCGCTCCGGTCTATGCCTAATTGTGGCATTCTGGAGGATACGCCAGACACCGAGCGATTGCGTGGAAACTAGGCTGATGTTTCCTTAAAAAGCGCACCAGGCAAGGTTTTTTGAAGGTCAGAATTGGCAGACCACTACTCACATCGACGACCATCGACCACGCATAACCGACACATCGAAGACAGGACAGAGCAATGGAAAACAAGTTAATGTTGATGATCCCCGGCCCCACTCCCGTGCCGGAACAGGTACTTTTGTCGCTAGCGAAGCACCCCATTGGGCACCGCAGCGGCGAGTTTGGGCAAATCATGGCCGAGGTCACCGAGGGGCTCAAGTGGCTCCACCAAACCCAAAACGACGTGCTGATTTTGACGGCCAGCGGCACCGGGGCAATGGAAGCGGGGATTATTAATTTCCTCAGCGCCGGCGATCGCGTCATCGTAGGGTCTAACGGTAAATTTGGCGATCGCTGGGTCAAGGTGTGCCAAGCCTATGGGCTAGAAACCGTGGTGGTCACCGCGGAATGGGGCAAGCCGCTGGATCCCGCTGATTTTAAGACGCAGCTAGAGGCCGACACCGCCAAGCAAATCAAAGCCGTGATCGTCACCCACAGTGAAACCTCGACCGGCGTACTCAACGACCTGCAAGCCATCAGCAGCGCCGTCAACGCCCACGGTGCCTTGATGATGGCCGATGCCGTCACCAGCCTAGGAGCCATCAGCGTGCCTATGGATGAATGGGGCATTGACGTGATCGCTTCGGGTTCTCAAAAAGGCTACATGATCCCGCCAGGGTTGGGCTTTGTGGCTGTGAGCGCAAAAGCCTGGGAAGCCTACGCAACCGCTAAGCTGCCCCGGTTTTATCTCGACTTGGGTAAATATCGTAAGGATGCGGCCAAAAACAGCAATCCGTTTACGCCGCCGGTCAACCTGTTCTATGCCCTCCAAGCGGCGCTGCGGATGATGCGCAACGAAGGGTTGGAAAACATCTTTGCCCGCCATGCCCGCCAAATGAACGCGACCCGCGCTGCCATGAAAGCCATGGGTCTGTCGCTCTATGCCCCCGATCACGCGGCTAGCCCTGCGATTACCGCGGTGGCTCCGGTCGGTCTGGATGCCGAAAAAGTGCGCTCCATTGTCAAAAAGCAGTTTGACATTTTGCTCGCGGGTGGGCAAGACCACCTCAAGGGGCAAATCTTCCGGGTTGGGCACCTTGGCTTTGTCTGCGATCGCGACATTCTCACTGCGGTCAGCGCCCTTGAAGCAGCCCTGCAACAGCTCAACTACGAGCATCTAGTCCCTGGTGCTGGGGTTGCGGCGGCGGCTAAAGTGCTGTCAACCTAAGGAGGCTGGAGTGCGCGCTCGGCTCTAGCCTGAACACGCTAACGTGAATACTCTGAGCCAGAGGCTGTGTCTTCCCTAGAGAAGCACAGCCTCTGTGTTTAGGAAGTCAGTCTAACAACTTGCTACAGAAATTCGCGAAGGATCGTGGATTGAATAACCTGAGATTCTTGGGTGAGGGCGCACGCTGTACGCCCCTACAGAAAACTGGGCTGGTAGGGTTACAGATAGCTGGCTAACAGGTCATGGGTGGCTTGCCCCGTCTTGGCCCAGCTAAACTGGCTGGCTCGGGTTAAGCCAGCGGCCGAAAGCTGCGATCGCATGGCATCATCGGTTGCTATCTGCTGCATCGCCCGAGCGATTTCGCCCACTTCGTAAGGGTTGACTAGCAGGGCCGCATCGCCCGCGACTTCGGGCAGCGACGACAGGTTAGAGGTAATCACCGGGGTGCCGCAGGCCATGGCTTCAAGAACCGGGAAGCCAAACCCTTCCCAGAGACTAGGGAACACCAAAGCGATCGCCTGATTGAGTAAGGTCGGCAGCGCGCCGTAATCGACATAGCCCAAAAACCGGACGCGATCGCCAATCCCCAGCTTGTGGGCTAGGTCAACCAACGGTGGCGTATAGCGCGGATCGTCCGGCCCCGCCAGCCACAGTTCACCATCGAGCGATCGCGACACCTGGGCAAAGGCCAAAATCAGCCGCTGTAGGTTTTTGTAAGGGTCAAACCGCCCCACGTATAAAAAGTAGGGCTGGGTAGGCAAATGAAGGGGCTGAAAGTGGCTGCTATCGTGGGATAGCAAGATCGGCGTGATCTTTTGCGGCGACACGCCAAAATAGCGGATGAAATCGTCGGCGGTCGAGGTTGAGTTGCAGATGATATGCACCGCCTGATGCACCACCTGAGGAATGTAGAACCGATTGTAGGCCGTCAGCGGCGATTTCCAGTTAGGAAAGCGCAGGGGAATCAGGTCATGAACGGTGACAATGGAACGACAGCCCGCATACAGCGGCGCTTCGGGGATGGGTGAAAACAGCAGGCTAGATTGGAGCTGCTGACAAATTTGGGGAAGCTGAAACTGCGTCCACAGCAGCCGCCGCAGGTGCCCCTTGGAACCTTTGCTGGCATTGAGCTGATCGGAAACGGGATAGTGGCGAAACGGCGGAGTCGGCTGTGAACTGAGCAGCACCGGGTCGAGCGCTTGCAGGTAGGGAAACAGGTTTTGGGCATAGGTGGTGAGCCCAGTGGCTTTGGCGATCGCAAACGAAAAGTTGATCGCCAGCGTTCCTGGGCTTGTTCCTATGCTCGTTTCGGACCGCATTCCTGAACGGCTAATATCCACTAGAAAATTGCCACACCGGCATCGAGGGCATCGTTAGGCATGGTTTCCGGTACCGTCTCATCGGGGCGAGGCTCGTTGGCGTTGAGTTTGACCCCGGCTTCGTGGCAATACAGCTCAGCAATCTCAGTAGTAGAGCCGATCATCCGCACCACATGGTTGTCGATCCACATGGCGCGATCGCAGATTTTGATAATGTTGGGCACCGAATGCGTCACCAACACCATCGTCACGCCGCTTTCGCGAAACTCGCGCATCTTGTCGGCGCACTTGCGCTGAAACTTCATGTCGCCGACGCCCAAAACCTCGTCAATCAGCAAGATTTCAGGGTCGAGGTGGGCCACCACCGCAAAACCTAAACGGGCCGTCATGCCGCTGGAATACACCCGAATCGGACGTTCGATAAAGTCGCCAAGCTCTGTGAATTCGATAATTTCATCGATCTTTTCCTTAATTTCTCGACGGGTTAACCCCATCAAGATGCCATTCAAAAAGATATTTTCACGCCCGCTCAGCTCGGCATTAAAACCAGCCCCGAGGGCCAACAGCGGTGAAATCCGCCCGCGCACTACAATCCGCCCAGCCGTCGGCTGGAGCACACCGGCAATCAGCCCCAGCGTGGTACTTTTGCCAGCGCCGTTGCGACCGATGATGCCAAAGCTTTCGCCTTTGTAGATATCAAACGAAATGTCTTTGAGCGCTTCATAGCGATCGACCGTAGCAAGGCTCGCCCCACGGCTAAACAAAATGTTTTTGATGCCCCGCCCTTGGCGATACATCGGGTAGGTTTTGCTGACGCAGTCAAAACTGATGATGGGTTCGTTCATAGAGCTTCTGCAAACTTTGGAGAGAGTTTGCGGTAAACGTAATAGCCTAAAGCAAAGAAAAGAACGGCATAGAGCGCGCTAATGCCAAGATACGCCCAGTCTAATTTCCCCTTCAAAATTAGCTCTCGCCAGCAGATAATCAGTGGCGCGACCGGATTTGCCGCCAGCAAAAACTTATAGCGATGGGGTACCAAATCAAGGGGATAAATGATTGGCGTAAAGTAGAATACAAACGTCATTAAGATACTAGACAATCGCTCTAGATCTCTGACGAATACATTAATTGAAGCGAGAAACAACGAAACACCAAATACCATGATCAGCTGAATAACCAGCAGCATTGGAAATCCGTAGAGCCAGTCCAACGTTGGCGCTTGCCGATAGATAAAGAGGAATAAGAAGATCACTGGAATAGAGAGCAAAAAGTGAATCATGTGATTCAGCATGATTGCCAGTGAGATTAAACTTCGCGGGAAATTAATCTTTTTGAGAATTGAAGCATTACCCAAAAACAGGCGTGGTGATGAGCCCACCGCATTGGAAAACCATTGCCAAGGGAACAATCCCGACATCAACACCAGAGGGTAGTTGGGGATTTGAACCTGCATGATCAGGCTAAACACGATGTAATAAATACAGCCGTAAGCGAGGGGGTTGGCAATTGACCAAAGGTAGCCCAGAATCTTGCCTTTATACCTGACCTTGATTTCTTTCTGTACGAGAATGAAAACCAAGTCTCGATAGTTTTCAAAGTCTCGATGGTTCCGAGCTATGCTCTCCGCTTTCATGCCGTTCGTCTTGTCCTAAATCAAAGCTGTCCCAATTTGTGATTAAACCTGCGGTTAGTCAGTCTGCGGCTTGTCGGCAATGAATTCTCTACATCATTGCGGTGTTGCGACTTACTCAACCACTATAATTCCTTGTGCTTACAGTATGCCTACCACAGTGTGCCGATAGGTGAATGGGCTAGAACCAAGGCTCCAGAGGTAGATAATACTCTACTCTGGGGATATATCAAAATCGGGTGGAGGGGCATGAGAACGGCATTAATCCATGAGTGGCTGGTCACTTACGCCGGTTCTGAGCGGGTGTTTGAGCAAATGGTGGCGCTCTATCCGGAGGCTGATTTATTTAGCTTGGTCGACTTTTTGCCCGACTCACTGCGCTTTTTTATCCAAGACCGGCCGGTGAATGTATCGTTTTTGCAGCAGCTGCCGTTCGCCAATCCGCACTTTCGCCAATATCTGCCGCTGATGCCGATGGCGATCGAGCAGTTTGACCTGTCGCCCTATGATGTCGTGCTCTCTAGCCACCATGCGATCGCCAAAGGAGCGCTGACCCGGGCCGATCAGCTCCACATCAGCTATGTGCATACCCCCATTCGCTACGCCTGGGATTTGCAACAGCAGTATTTGCAAGGCGCAAACCTGAAGCGGGGGCTAAAGGCTTCGCTGGCCCAGGTGATTTTGCACTACCTGCGGATGTGGGACGTAGCCGCCGCCAATCGGGTGGATTATTTTGTCGCCAATTCGCGTTACGTAGCCCGACGCATTTGGAAAACCTATCGTCGCCGTGCCCAGGTGATCTATCCCCCCGTGGCGGTCGATCGGTTTCGCCCTGACCAGCCCCGTGACGACTTTTATTTGACCATGGCCCGGTTTGTGCCCTATAAGCGGGTGGATCTGATTGTGGAAGCCTTCACCCGCTTGGGGTTGCCCCTGGTTGTGATTGGTGACGGGGCGGGCTGGAAAACGATTCGCAACTTAGCCGGGCCTAATGTCCAACTGCTTGGCCACCAGCCTGACTCCGTGGTGGTGGACTACATGCAGCGCTGCAAGGCGTTTGTCTACGCAGCAGCCGAAGATTTTGGCATTTCAGCAGTCGAAGCCCAGGCGGCCGGTGCCCCGGTGATTAGCTTTGGGCAGGGCGGCATTACCGAAACGGTGATCGCCGAAAAAACGGGTCTGTTTTTCCCAGAACAGACTGTAGAAAGTTTGATAGAAGCCATCCGTCAAATGGAGTCTGGGGTCTATTCGTTTTCGCCTGACCGATTGCGCCACAACGCCGAACGGTTTGCCCCCGATCGCTTCCGCCAGGAATTTAGCCGCTTTGTTGAGCAGAAATGGACAATTTTTCGGCAGGAGATGGCGTAGAGTAGATAGCGTTAGGAGTGAACAACGATAATGCAGCTAAACCGCACGTTACAGCCTGCTATTGCGGCTCTAACTGTATCTACTCGTTCGTGGCCGACCCTCGCGCTGATGATTGGCGCTGATGTCATCGGTCTGGGCGCATCGAGTTTAATCAGCATCTATACGCGCTTGGTTTTAGAGGGCAAGTTTCACCCCAGCCTCTATTGGCAACTCTGGCCGGTGCTGATTTTGTTTATTTTGACCTATGCCGTAGTCGGGCTATATCCCGGTGTGGCGATCAGTCCGGTAGATGAGCTGCGCTGGGTGAGTCTTTCGACAACGCTGGTATACCTGATTTTGGGGTCGGCAATTTTTTTGCGGCGTGAGGGTGAAATCTACTCACGCGGCATCTTTTTAACCGGGCTGGTGCTGTCGATTTTGCTGGTGCTGCTGTCGCGCTGGCTGGTGCGCCACGTGTTTGCGCCACAAAAGTGGTGGGGCTACCCGGCAATGGTGTTGGGGGCAGGCAAGACGGGAGCGATGGTGATCCGCACGTTAAAGCGCCGCCCGGGGATTGGGCTCAAGCCGGTGGTGGTGCTTGACGATGACCCCGATAAGTGGGGCATGCTGGATGGGGTGCCGGTGGTGGGCAGTTTGGAATTGGCTCCGCTGATCGCCCAACGTCGCCGGGTGCCTTACGGCATTGTGGCGATGCCAGGGGTACCCCGCGATCGCCTCCTCAAACTATTAGAAAACTATGCCCATAGCTTTGCCCATCTGCTAATCATTCCGGATCTGTTTGGGTTTTCGAGCCTTTGGGTAGAGGCCAAAGATCTGGGTGGCATTTTGGGGCTAGAGGTGCGGCAGCGGCTGTTGATGCCGGGGCCACGCCTGATGAAACTGCTGATTGACCTAGCGTTTACGCTGATTGGCGGTTTGTTTTTGCTGCCGATTATTGCGGTGATTGTGGTTTTGATTTGGGTGGATTCACCGGGGCCGATCTTTTATGGGCAATCGCGGATTGGGCTCAATGGGCGGCCGTTTAAGGCCTGGAAGTTTCGCTCGATGGTGCGCAATGCGGATCAAGTGCTCAACGCTTACTTGGCAGAGCATCCCGAACTCAAAGACGACTGGGAAACCGGGCACAAGCTGCGCAACGATCCGCGTGTCACTCGCATCGGCCGGTTTCTGCGGCAGACGAGCCTCGATGAACTACCCCA
>DATNOW010000564.1:0-3057 GCA_036703515.1 Chroococcidiopsis sp. | reverse complement strand
CATAGCGAATATCAACACCAAACAGCGAAGTCAGCAGCGGCACAATCACCACGCCACCGCCCAACCCCGTGAGTGCCCCCAAAAAGCCCGCCAAAAAAGACCCGGCCCACACTAGCAATGAAAACTCTAGAACGTTCAGACGCTCACTCCTGTCCTAATCATTGCGTTCAAGCTCTATTGTCTTGAACGATGGTCTAACCGGGGCGTCAAAATAATACTCTGTTACAGAATTGCACAGTCTGGAATTGCACAGCCTAGAATTCAGGATCTCGTAAGCTACTGCATCTTATCGTCACCGCATCTGATAACAGTAGCTAAAGCAGCGGGGAGCAGATTAAGACTCGCTGGGGCAAAGTCGATAGGCGATCGCCACCCACTCTCCCATCTGTTCACGATCGAGCAGGGCAAAGCCAGCCTTTTCTAGCGCTGCGGTGACCTCTGATTCGTAATCAACGGTAAACCCAGCCGTGATTAAGACCCCACCGCTGGCATGGGTGCGCCGCAGTGCCTGAGAAAAATCGTCGGCCAGGGCAATGTGGACTCTGGCTAAAATATTGGCGGCAATCAGGTCAAAGCTTTCGCTGGGCTGGATCCCCTCTAGGTCGGCGATCGCCTCACCCCCCATCCAGTGCCCTAGCTCGCAGCCTTGCCCCAGACTGCCCTCCCGCACCGTCACCTGCTGGGATAAGTCATTCCAGCCGACGGCCGCTTGGGTCGCCTGCACCGCCACTCGGTCATTGTCGAGGGCCAGCACCTGCGCCCCCAGCTTCGCCATCGCAATGCTAAAAATGCCAGACCCCGATCCCAGATCTAACACGTCCATTTGCGGTCTGACGTGCCGTTCAATCAGGCGCAGGCTGAGGATTGTGGCTGGATGCAGCCCGCTGCCAAAGGCGAGCGTCGTTTGCAGGCGCAGCAGCACCTCATCGGCCCGTTCTGATTGGTAGATGGCATCGGGCGTTAACACCACAAACCGCTGCCCAATGCGATGCACCTGGGAGACAAAACGAGCAGAATGGGTGGGCTTGGTCTCAACGATCGCCATATTCAGCTCTGTGGTCAAACCCGTGCGGTGCAGTGGCGACAGCCGCTCAAAGATTTCATTGGCCACGGCATTGGCCCGCGCATCGTAGGGCAGGTAGATGCAAATGCTAAAGTCCCACGGTGATTTTTCGGCAGGCGATTGTACGACAGGCGATTGTACGACAGGCGCTGATTCTGCAACAGGCGATTTCACGACAGGCTGTGATTTTTCAGCAGGACATGGCGCAACATACGGATCAACGCGGATATCCTCGGTGCTATTGGTCGCTGCCAACAGCGTCCGCACCCAATCTAACGCCTCCGATGTGGTGTTGAGGCTTAATTCCATCCATGCCATTGCTGCACCCTTGATCTGGCTTCAGCCAGACTTGTATTGACCCTCCTATCCAGCTTAGGCTATAGCGGCAGACACTTGCCGGCCCGAATCAAGCCGACCCGCCGAGCGATCGCCTCTTCTTCTGAGCTAAAGGGGCCCCATCGCTCCGATACTTCGGGCTCACCGTTCGCAGATTTTCCATTGACAGTTGGTGGATGGGACAAAATTTCGCAGTGCCCATCGCTAGTTTTGACGATGTACCAAGCTGTTGGATTACTCATACAAGCAGTTATTACAAGTGAACGTTTAACGAAGACATATAGCTCATTCGAATCTACATTACTTTTCCCTGAGTTGGTATGCGAATACACCAGATTAAGGGTCAAAATTACACGACTTAAATATTTTGCTCAGAGAAAAATACTAGAGCCGGGTGTTGCTGGAGGGATTAGCGGTGGGAGCCGTTGCTTCATAGAGTGTAGCGGACAAATGCCGGTTGTTTTCGGGAAATTAGGCGTGATTTAGACGTGAATTAGACTTTCTGGTAATCCTTTGAAAGCCTTGTGGAGAAGGCGATCGCGACGCCATAGCAAACTTGTTTGAGAAAAGATGTTTGACAAATGCCCGTCTAATCCGCATAATTGATATTGCTTGAGAGGAAAGCACCTCCACAAGCGCGTTAAGGGACTGTAGTTCAATTGGTTAGAGCACCGCCCTGTCACGGCGGAAGTTGCGGGTTCGAGCCCCGTCAGTCCCGTAGAGTATCTGCAAAGCCTGTAAAGCATCTGCAAAGCGTAGAGAATACTTCAAAAAAATCCAGTAGAAGTTTAGGTTTATACCTGCTTCCACTGGATTTTTTTAGCGGGCTGAGTCTGTTCACGTCTTCTGCTAGCGCTGCCCTTTGAGCCGTCGCCATAAAGCGCGATTTGGTTGCCCCTGGTGCAGTGCAAGAGTCCCCTGGAGGGCGATCGCGACGGCCAATGTATGTAATGGGCAGATTGGGACGGATTAGGGCAGATTGGCTGGGCAATGCGGCGGGAGCAAAGTGGTGTGTGACTCCCGCCGTATTGAGGCTCAAGCTTGAGGTTTACGGTTCCGGCGGCAGGATTTCGGCCTCGGGGGTGTGGCGATCAAACACATAGATGCGCTGGGTTTCTAGGCGATCGCTCAATACCGACGGCTTCACGGCGGCGTCGCGCAAATCAAAAATTTGCCGATCGAGCTGCACCTGGAGGCTAATCATCGGATCATGGCCGGGTGAAACCAAAAATTCGAGCCGTTCGACCAGGGGCCAGGTGGCGATGTGATCGAGAATCTGGGCGATCGCCTGCACGTAGGGATGTTCGGCATCGTGATACCAGTCGGGTTCGGCCACTCCAGCCTGGTCAAAACCGAGATGGACAATCAGCGATGACCGCCCAAATAGGGCGATCGCCACTGAACGGGCCTCTTCTTGCAGCAGCAAATCATAGGGTTTGACCAGATGGCGCAGCTTTTCTAGGCGCTCATAGCGCTCGGTTGCTGAGGTTGGCATTTCTTGCCAGTGGATGGCGACGGTGATCAGATAGGTTTGCAGCAGCAGATGCCCTAGCTTTTCGGCCTTGGTCGCGAGATAGTCCATGTTGTAAGGGGTGGCCTCGATCAACAGCGGCACCCGATCGACCATTTCTAGGCCATAGCCCTTGATGCCAGCAATT
>DATNOW010000563.1:0-2439 GCA_036703515.1 Chroococcidiopsis sp. | reverse complement strand
ACGGCCAGGTGGGGCAACCGCTAACGGCGATCGCCCGTGATGGTGAGGGGCACACCGTCCAGGTAGAGTCAGCTATGCCCTTAGTGGCCGCAACCCACAAGCCGCTGACCCAAGAGCGGCTGCGTGAACAGTTGGGGCGCTTGGGCAATACCCCCTTTCGGCTAGGAGCGCTAACCGTTGCCTTAAGCGGGGATGTGCTGTTGCCCTTGAGTGAGCTCAATCGTCTGCGCCGCGAGCTTGTCACCCAGCTAGAGGAGCTGCGATCGCGCCCCCAGCGCTGGCAGTTGCAAGCCGAGTCCCGCTATGCCGATTTGCTGCCCGCGCTGCTCAGTCCTGAAGATGCTAATTCTGAACGTCCCACCCCCGAACTGATTGTCCTTGTCCGCACTCTAGAGCAGCTCCAAGTGGCGCTAGAGCAGGGCATCCAGACGCTGTATTGCGAATTTGAAGACCCCCGCCAGTATGCAGAGGCGGTGCGGCAGGTGCGGCAGGCGCGGGATACGGGAACAGGGGCGATCGCCTCTGAAAACGATGGGGGTCCCGCCCGCCCAACGATTTGGGTTGCGCCGCCGCGAATTACCAAACCCGGTGAAACCTGGATCTTAAAGCAGGTGCGGGCCTCTGAGGCCGATGGCTACCTGGTGCGCAACTACGACCATCTGGCCTTTTTTGCAGGCGATCGCTGCATTGGTGACTTTTCGCTGAATGTGGCTAACCCGCTCACTGCCGACTACTTCAAGCAGCAGTTTGGCCTAGAGCGCCTCACCGCCTCCTATGACCTCAATGTTCAGCAGCTCAAAGACCTGCTGACCACGACTCCCCCCGACTGGTTTGAAGTGACGATTCATCAGCACATGCCGATGTTTCACATGGAACACTGCGTCTTCTGCGCCTTTTTGTCGGCGGGCACCGACTACACCAACTGCGGCCGCCCCTGCGAAACCCATCAAGTCACCCTCCGCGATCGCGTCGGCACCGAGCACGTCTTAAAGGCCGACGCTGGCTGCCGCAACACGGTCTACAACGGCACTGCCCAGACGGGAGCCGAATATGTGCAACACCTGCTGGGCTGGGGGGTGCGCCACCTGCGGATCGAGTTTGTCAACGAAACACCGGCCCAAGTTGCCCAGACGATTCAGCGCTACCGTCAGTTGCTCGATGGAAAAATCACCGGAGCGCAGCTTTGGCGCGATCTCCAACGATACAGCCAGCTCAATAATCAATTGGGGGTAACCCGCGGCCCGATGATATCCCAATAATGCTCTAGAGCTGATCTCAATGCGATCTGGGGGATCTCTAAGGTGAGGCATGGATAGGGAAGGATTCTGCCCTTGTTCCAGCCTTGATCCCCAAGGTTCAGATCGCTGTTCTAGGGTTTTCCTGCCCGTTCAAATCAATTCCAAAACTTTTGTTATAGCGCAAAGGAATCTAAAAACTTGAATCAGATCAATCAAATGTATTGGGGGAATGCCTCTACAATGATTGGGATTTGAGAATCCTGTTGAATCCTATGCCTCGTCGTAACGACCTCCACAAAATTCTGTTGATCGGGTCTGGGCCCATTGTCATTGGGCAAGCCTGCGAATTTGATTATTCCGGCACACAAGCCTGCAAGGCCCTGCGCGACGAGGGTTTTGAGGTGGTGCTGGTCAACTCAAATCCCGCTACAATCATGACCGATCCCGAGACGGCAGACCGCACCTACATTGAGCCGCTGACCCCGGAGATCCTCGAAAAAATCATCGCTAAGGAGCGTCCGGATGCGCTGCTGCCGACGATGGGCGGGCAGACAGCCCTTAACCTGGCTGTGACGCTGGCCAAAAATGGGACGCTGGAACGCTATGGCGTAGAGCTGATTGGGGCGAAGCTGCCGGCGATCGAAATGGCAGAAGACCGCAAGCTATTTAAAGAGGCGATGGAGCGGATCGGTGTGGGCGTGTGTCCGTCGGGGCTGGCCGAAACGATGGCGGAGGCCAAGGCGATCGCCCAGGAGATTGGCTCGTACCCGTTGATTATCCGTCCGGCGTTCACGATGGGCGGCACGGGGGGTGGTATTGCCTACAACCAAGAAGAGTTTGAAGAAATTTCCCAGTCGGGTTTGGATGCTAGCCCGGTGTCGCAGATTTTGATTGAGCAATCGCTGCTCGGCTGGAAGGAATATGAGCTAGAGGTGATGCGCGATCTGGCGGATAACGTAGTAATCATCTGCTCGATCGAAAACCTCGACCCGATGGGGATTCACACGGGCGACTCGATCACCGTGGCTCCGGCCCAGACCCTGACCGACAAAGAATATCAGCGTTTGCGCGATGCCTCGGTCAAGATTATCCGCGAGATTGGGGTAGAAACGGGCGGTTCTAACATTCAGTTTTCGGTCAATCCCGATACGGGGGATGTCATCGTCATTGAGATGAACCCCCGCGTGTCTCGCAGTTCGGC
>DATNOW010000562.1:0-7181 GCA_036703515.1 Chroococcidiopsis sp. | reverse complement strand
TAAATCGGCGTCTTGAATGGGCAGCACGTGCAGCTCAGAGCCCAGATGTTTAGCGGTTTCTTGGGCGATCGCGATTTCGTTGTAGTCGTCATGGCTAAAGGCCAAAGAAAACGCTGGCAATGGGCTAGAGGCATGTTGATTGGCAATGCCCAGGATAGCCGAAGAATCGAGCCCGCCGCTGAGATAGCAGGCGATCGGCACATCAGACCGCAACCGTAGGCGAATGGCATCGTCGAGGGTTGCCGACACCTGGGCCGCATAGTCTTGAAGGGTAGGTGGTGGTGGACTAGCAGACTCTGCGTCGGGGGCGATCGCATAGTCAAAGTCCCAATAGCGCTGGAGCTTAACGGTGCCGTGGGAGGCGATGAGAAAGTGTCCGGGTGGGACTTGCTGCACCCCAGCAACCAGCGTGCGTTCGGGATGTAGCGCCCTGGCATTGACCGCCAAAAACGTTTCTTGATCCCAGACGGCAGGGATACCGGCGGCCAGCAGCGCCTTGATTTCTGATGCTAAATACAGGGTGTCTTGGTAAACCGTATAGTAGAGCGGCTTAATGCCAAAGCGATCGCGGGCGGCAAACATCAACTGCTGGCGATCGTCCCAAATTACAAAGGCAAACTCACCCCTGAGATAGCGTAAACACTCTGGCCCAAACTGATCGTAAAGGTGCAGCGCAATTTCGGTATCCGACTGAGTCTTAAACGTATAGCCCCACTCCTGCAACCGCTGCCGCACCCGCTCAAAATCGTAAAATTCGCCATTGGCCACAATCCGCAGGCTGCCATCGAGGTTGGCAATGGGCTGTTCGCCGGTATTTAGGTCAATGATGCTGAGGCGAGTATGACCCAGCGCCACACGGCGATGGGGCGAAATCCAGGCTCCTTTGCCATCGGGGCCGCGATGCTCTAAACGCTCTAAGCCGCGACGAAACGCGGATTCTGAAACCTCATCGTTCCAAGACAAAAACGTCAGAATCCCACACATAATTTACGGTTGTGATAAATACGCGATCAACAATGCAATAAACAAAAGACAAAATTAGAGCAATCGGTTGCTCGTCCTGACGGTTTAGGCAGGTGCATAGTATCAGTGCGGTCAAATGCCCTGAACCCTTGCCATCGCTAGAAAACACAACCGGGAGGGCGATCGCCCTCCCGGACTGCTAGGCGTCTTCAGCCCCCGGCTTAGCTTCCATTGGCGTTGGTTCTATAGGCTTTGGTTCCGTCGGCTTGTCCAGCCCATCATTGAGCGCCGCGGGACCGTTAACCCCCAACTCGTCGATCGCACCCGCCCCATAACTCGGTGTAGATTCCCCGATGGCACCCAAACTATCGCGGGCTAGCCCCTCGACGCTATCGCCCAAACCTTCCAGGGTTTTGGGCGTATTGCGCCGCTTTCTGAAGTTTTGAGCCTTCATTTGCAAATCGTGGAAAAAGTCGGTGTCCACGATTTCTTGAACGCGCTGTTGACGCTTGACCTCATCAATTTCAATCGACAGCGTTTGGATCGTTTGACGCAGGTTTTGCTCCCGCTCAAACACCTTAACCACCATGATTTGAAACACTGAGATCAGTGTGTCGATCTCATCGCGTAGCGATCCAGAATTGTGAATCTTAGAAAAGTCTTGTTCGTAATTGCCCTCACCAATTTGCTCCGCTGCATGGGCGAGACTGACGATTGATTTGGTAAACATCCGTGACGCCACATAAATCAGCACAAAAATGCCGATATAGGTAATCACAAAGGCAATCGAACCGCTGACTAAAATGCCCCGCCGCACGGTGTCTACATAGTCGGCCGGGATATCCATCCCGATCGCCCCGACGATCTTGCCATCGACGTTGCGCATGGGCATATAGGTAGTAATCCAATAGCCAAAGTCGTCTTTGTAGGGCTCCCAGACGTTGACCTGCTGGGAAAGCCCATCATAGATCGGAGTATCTGGGGAGGTATAGCGTTCACAAAACCGAAAGCCGCCGCGCGGATTGCGCAGCGCCCCGGTGCTGCCAATGGCAATGATCTCTCTGGGTGCAATGCCTTTGATGTAGGTGTAAATCCGAACTTTGGGTTCGATTTTCTGAATTGTGCCTAACCAGTTGACGTGGGCCCAATACAGCGGGTTGTCGGGATAATAACCGTTTTGCTCGTCTGGTGCGTTCGCTGCTGGTGGACATTGAGGATTGCTCGCACTTTCCTCTTGATAGAGCTTCTCAAAATCATCGAGGTCAATGGTTTTAACCGTGCCCTCAATGGTATTGGCCAAATTGGTGGTGATCGATTGCAATACCCGAGTCGTCGTATATTGATAAAACCAGTAATAGCTTCCAGCAAAAACAGGCGTAAAAATGAGCGTAAAGCCAATCCAGATTTTGGTCTGGAGACTTAAAAACCTCTTTTTTGAAGCTGGATTACTATCCGCTGAATTACTCATCGCAACACGACCCAAAGATTAAATGTAGAGCTTGAATTTAGAGTTGAATTTAGAGCTTCTGAATGGATTTCTGAATGGACTGAAGAGACGACTGCACCGCAGGATGAGATTCGGGTAAGCCATAGTGATCGACGAGAAACGCTAGCACAAAATCACGGAGATGATGGGGTTGAAGGGCGATCGCGTCTTGACCAGGAGCAGGCAAAAATCCAAGATGCATGGGGGACAAAACGGCCGCTTCATACCCAGCATCACTACTCGGAAAAATCGGCTCTACATACTGTACGGGCAGCTCAACGATACCGTACGTGGAGTAGTGTTTCATCAGACGATCGGCTTCTACTTCGTTGATCATCCCATAGACAGGGTCTTCTTGCGCCTCAAGGGCGTCGTTGATCACCTGCTGAAGACATGATTTGACCACAAACAGCGATAGGCGCAAGCCATCGACGCTATGGTGGCGATAGTGGGGATGAATCACAAAGGAATGGGCTAACCCACAGTGACGCGATCGCACGTAGCGAAAGGTACGCAGCCCCGCCGGCTGGCCGTTGACCTCAATTAGCCAGTAGTGGCTGACAAATTTGGGGTTGTGAACGCTCGAAAACTGCGCTCGCCGCCGCATCCGAGGCACATACTGGGCATATTGAGGGAAAAACTCGGCATACAGATTGAGCATGGCATCGATGCGGGCGGGGTCGTCCGATCCTAGCAATTCGTGAATGGTCACGTCTCCACTCTGTAAAACCTTTGTATTGTCCATAGATTAAGTCGTGTTTAGTGGTCAGCAAACCTGACCATTGAGGGATGGTGCTGCGACATCCCTAGCTTAAGGATGCCCTTTGTTTGGCGAATTTAAGCGTATGCATTCCAAAAACAGGGCGTTGCTATGCCGTCGAGTGGTCTGTAGCCCCACAAAAACCCACCTATCGAGATTGCAGCACACCGCCCTATGCCAAAACGCAAGCCCCATAGGGACATACAGAGTTTATTCGCCGCTATCAGGATAATAGCAGCGGCCAACCCAGGCTCTAGCAGCGCCGCAGCAAGATAAAGGACAATATCAGCCGCGATCGCTCCATTTTGCTCTGCCTACTATTTAATAAGCTTTAATTTAAAGATCTTTAAAAATCTGATCCATGATTCCCCGCGCCCGCTGCCGCCGCTTTAGCAGCCAGCTCAGCAGGCTGGCATCGTAAACCGAGCGCATCTTAATGGCGCAGAACAGAGCGGCGATCGCGGCGACAATAGCTACCCCTAAATAAATCGAGGAATACCAGACCACCGGCAGCCGATTGTGGAGGCTCACCGCAATAATGGTGAACGTAATCAGACTGCCAATAATCGTGCCGAGAGACGGCCAATAGCTGTCAATAAACATGCTGACCCGACCGCGCCGCTCATCGGGGACAAAGGCCTCTAGCGCTTTGCGGGCTGAGATATCCACGGTTTCGTAGTTGACCCGTGCTACCCCTTGAGCTGTGGCGCTACTCCAAAACGAGCCCGGTACCAGCAGGCTGAAAAACGCCGAGGCCACCATCGTAATGGGCTGGATCAAAAACGAATTTTTCAGGCTGATGCGTTCCAAAATGACGTTGGCCTGGCTTTGGATCAGCACCGAGAGACAGGCGATCGCCAACGAATACCAAGCATAAAAACTTTGGAAGTTGCTGCCCAACTCCCCTTCGGCATCGGCCAGGGCATGATAGAGCAAAATCGTCATCACCATCCCCGCCAGCACCATCGCTGCGCTGAGAAAGCTAAATGCCGGGATTTGACGAATGAAGCTCCACCCTTCTGTCAACACTTCGATCGGGTTAGTGACCGTGGAGGTGCGGCTAGCGCGAATCTTGCTGATTCCGAGCTGGGCCACTAGGGCCGCCAGCAGAAAAATCACCGTATTCAGCAGCAGCAGAGCGATCGTGCCAAACTGCACATAGGCGTCAATGGCTGTAATGCCCAAGCCGGTAATGGTGCCGAGGAAGCCAAAATTGGCAATCACGGGCTGGAGGCGGCGGCCTTGGGCCGGGTCAAAAATGTCGTTGACCAAAATCCAAAACAACAGTGGAAAAAATCGCCATTGCTGGTCGCTGAGTAAATAAACCAGAGAGTAGCTGATTTGGCGTGGAATGAAGGGGAGATTGAATAGGATCGGCAAGATCAGGTAGAGCCCTGCCAGGATCAGCAAAACAGAGATCAATAGATTTTTGCGCTTGAACCGATCGATCACGAGCGATTGCAGCCCGCTGGTCAAAATCAGCAGCGCCATGTCGATCGCCCAAACCAGCAGAATGTAGTGTTCCTGCACCTGACTCAAGAAACCGCTGACGGCGATCACCTGAGTAATTCCCATTGATGCGTAATTGCTAAACAGGACAAAGCCGAGGATTAGTACTAGTTTGACTTCACTAGGACGAATCGGAAACCATCGAATATAGCGCTCTTGCATCATGGTGAATACGGAGTTGGGCGAACCTAGATTGAAATAAAAACGAAAGGCTGTTTCATGGAATACCCATCACCACCTATTGGCAAGGTGGATTTCCTGAAACGGGGCGTGGTTTTTCCAGGCACGCGATGGAATGCTATCCAGACTATAAGGTTCTGCTGAGGTTTTGCTGGGGCGGGGGTGGGTGTGCCACTGACAGCAAACCTTGCTTGAGCGGATGCATTTGATTAGATCTACCGATTAGATCTGCCGATTAGATCTATCAATTGGGTCTACCGATTGGGTTTACCTATCTGGTTACATAGCGTCTCAAATGCCGTGCGGTCAATAGCGTCGTTGATATTACTTTTTGATGGCGTTAATTATTTCATTACCTATCCCGTTATTTATTAGGTTGCCCACCATTAACGAAGCGATCGCAGATGGAGCGATCGCACGCGGACAGCTTGAGGCGTAGGCAATTCTGCCGTCGTCCTCCGATGTGAGTGTGCTATTTCGGACACGCTCACACTTTGTCTTGGGGAGGGGGCGTCAACCGGCGCTGTAGCAACCCGCGCTCTAGATCTTTCAGCAGTTCAAAGTCGGCTTCCGGCAAGTAGTGCAGAGTATCGCTGGGGGGCGTTTTCTGCAAAAACGAGAAGGCCCGCTGAAAGACCGGCGGGGTGGCAGCAATGGGGGAGGCGAAATGGCAGGGCAGGATCTGCTCAAAGTCCCATTGGCTGACGCGGTTGACCCAGGCTAGGGTGTCGCGGGGGGCGCGATTGAGGATGAGCTGCTGCAAAATGGGGGCGACAAAGGGTCTGCCGCCACCCCGCAAGGCTTCAAAGGAACCGGCCCAGTCTGGCCGCCACTGAAATGGAAATAGCCCAAAATAGCCCCGTTTGCTGCGGTCAAAGGCATGACGCGCTTGGCGGACAGCTTGCCCCAATGGCACAGTCTCTACTGCGCTGGGGCGGAAGTAAAAGGCAAATAGGGATATGCGCTGCCAGCCTTTGCGCCGCGCTTCTGGGCTATCGATCACCCGCTCAAATACGTCATCTCTGGCGTGGAACAGCAGTGGGTAGGGATCAAGCTGGACGATGGCGGGTGGATCTTCGGGAACGGAGACGACGGAGTCGGTGACGAGTAGCGATCGCGACGCACGGTGATAAAACGCGACTTCTTCAAATGGGCCGAGCCCTAGGTCGATCGGCCCCAAAATGGCGTAGTCAAACTCGTCGGCAAAGGGGGCCGCACTGCTGTCGGCGGGTAATACGTGGGTGCGCCCTAGAGGTAGCCCAAGCCAGCTTAGAGGCAAGTTGAGCGGAAAGCTCCACTGATGTGGGGCAACATACACCTGGGCGGTACTAAACTGGCGGGCAAAGGGACCGACGAAAACTTTATGTTCAATCCCAGAGACGGTGGGCAAGATGATGTATTTGACGGCTCCGTGGATGGCTTCGAGCGATCGCACCATGCGGATGCATTCGGGGGTCGGCGCGACGGGAGCATAGACCAGCAGACCACCGGCCGCTAGCCGCACGACGGTCATGCGAATTGGCACGGTGACGTAGAGGACGCCTTGGATCTGGTCGAAGGTCCAAATCGTATTGGGGATGACTTCGGTGCAGAGGGTGCGCCGCTGACCGTAGGGATAGAGCGGCACTACGGGCCAATAGCGCCACGACCAGTCGCGGGTTGATGAATTGGCGGACAAGTCGTGCGGCTGTGCGGTTCCCTGATTGGTCATCGGTGCGTCGAGGCAAATGGCGAGTCTAAGGGTTAGTTTCTCATGATGCCAGATCAGGACTATCTCGCAGTAATCTATCTTAGAAACTTCTCCGACACTAGCCGCCCAGAGGTCACCGCAGAATTTTGAAGATGACGGGCAGCACTCCCAGCGATAGGTAAACGGCGATCGCCCAGATGCCTGAGACTAGCTCAAACCGCTGGGCCCATGCCGTGACGGGGTAGGACATAAATCGCCAGGCCACAATCACTGCGCTGGTTAGCAGCAGCAGCAGCAGCAGGGCGACCAGGCCGACAAAGTTAATGTACATGGCCGCTAGCACGGTGCTGAGGGTGGTCAGCCAGGTTACGGTTAGCCACAAAATCACGGCCTTTTGCCGCCCCCAGCGGGAGGTGTAGCTATGTTGACCGGGGCGTTCGTCTTTGGGTGCACGAATGTTGCGCCCGATTTCGATCGCCATTCCGGCAAAAAAGCTGACGACTAAAAACCAGCCGACCCCAGGAGCGCCGTTAACCCGCACGGCTAGCCATTCGCTGGCCATGGCGTAGAGCCCCATCAGCGGCATGACTAGG
>DATNOW010000561.1:0-3283 GCA_036703515.1 Chroococcidiopsis sp. | reverse complement strand
GCTCGTTGGGGGCAATGCCGGGGCCGGTGTCTTCTACGGTGAAATATAGCCGCAGAGGGGGTGGTTCGGCGGCGCTCACTGGGGAGGGTGGGAGTTGGGAGGGTGGGAGTGGTTCGGCGGCGCTCACCAACCGGGAGTCGGGGAGTGGTTCGGCTGCGCTCACTAACTGGGAGTCGGGAGGTGGTTCGGCAGTGCTCAGCAACTGGGAGTCGGGTGGAAGGGTCGCGGGTGGGTGGGTGGCGCTGACTTGGACGGTGATGCCGCCCTGCTGGGTAAATTTAATCGCATTGCCGACTAAGTTGATCAAAATCTGCCGCAGCTTGAGTTCGTCGGTTTGGACGTAGCGTGGCACATTGGGGTCTCGGCTAAAAATCAACTGGAGGTGTTTGGCGTCGGCCCGCAGGCGCAGCATTTCTTCGACGATGTCGAGCAGGGTGTAGAGGTCAAACTTGGTTTCATTGACGCGCTCGCGACCGGCCTCAATTTTTGACATTTCTAAGACGTCGCTAATCAGCTCTAGCAGGTGTTCACCGCTTTGGCTGATAATGTCGAGTTCGCTTCTGACGCTCTCTAGGGCTGGTTTTTGCTGGAGCAGTTGGGTAAAGCCGAGAATCGCGTTTAAGGGGGTTCGCAATTCGTGGCTCATCCGGGCCAGAAATTCGCTTTTGATGCGATTGGCTTCATCGGCGGTTTCTTTGGCCGACCGCAATTCTAGGGTGCGTTCTTCAACGCGGTGTTCGAGGTCTTCAAAGGATTCTTGTAGCTGGGTGGCCATCTGGTTAAAGGCCTGGGAGAGGGTTTCTAGTTCTTGGATGCCTTGGGCATTAACGGTTTGGTTGCGATCGCCTTCTGCGATCGCTTTGGAGGCCTGGCTCATTTGCAAGATCGGGCGGGTGATCCAGCGGGCGGTGAGGATACCACTGGCGATCGCTACACCCAGTGCGGCTACGCAGAGCATGATTGTATGGCGGTTGTTGGCATAGATTTGTGCCATAAAGTCGCGTTCTGGGATGGCGACGACAATCAGCCAATCTAAACCCCGGCCGTCGGTAAATGGCGACACCTGCACCCACGAGCGTTCGTGATTGTAGGTAAAGTTCAATTGATAGCTGCGGTTAATTTGCCCGAGGTCGTCAAACTGAGCCTCTAAATCGATGGCGGTGGCCCGAATCAGCGGATCTTGGCTGTCGGCTGCCCGCAGACGCTCGGCCTGGTCTTGGCCGGGACGGGTGACAAAGGGGACTTCATGGGACGAAGACGCCACGATTAGCCCGTCGCGGTCAATGATAAAGGTGCGGCCGGTCTGCCCCACTGCCAACTCTTCTAGAAAATTGCTGATCTGGGACAGATACAGATCGGTACTGAGCACCCCAATAAAATTGCCGCTGCGATCGTAGGCAGGCTGACTGGCCGAAATGCCCAGATTTTCTTCAATGTAATATTGATAGATCGCGTTCCAGACGGGCCGTTTGACTGTCTCGGCCGATTGATACCACGGGCGGACGCGGGGGTCGTAGTCGGGATAGGTTTCCACCTTCCCCGTTGGCTTTTTTTGTGCGTCTACGTGAATGATGGTGTCAACAAATTGGGTCGAGCGATCGCTGGTTTCGATTACCAAGCTGCCATCGGCGGTTCTGCCCGCCCCAGCATATTCTGCCTGAGTGCCACCAAAGTTGATGTAGCTTACGTCTGGAAACTGGAGCAGTTGCCAAAACATATAGTCGCGCAGCTTCCCCATATCGTTGGGGTCGTGCAGGTTAAAACGCTGGATGGCATCGGCATTGATGCGGTTAATTTGGTGGGGCAAAGTTAAGTGCTGATCGAGATGGAGCGCAATTTCATCGGAAATTTTGTCGCGCAATTGAGCGGTGACATCGTCGATGGCATGCTGCCCGTTGCGAAACGATAGATAGCCCGTCACCCCAACGACAGCAGTGAGCTGGAGGACAAACGGGACTACTAAAATCACCGGCAGCGGCAGTTTTTTGATTAATTTGGTGGGTGAAAACACAGTGGGTGAAAACACAGGAACAACCATAGGGCAATGGACGAGTGACAGGCCTAACTTTAAGATTCCACCAGTAAGCGTAGGTTGGGGAGAACGTAGTAAAACCCAACAGATTTAAGGGTTTTGTTGGGTTGCGCTATCGCTAACCCAACCTACAAATTTAGATTTGACAGAGCGCTTGGCTGCTTTTACTCCATGCCAAAGGTGATGGATACGACGGCGGTAATGTCTTTCTCAATGGATGACGTGTCGTAGATGCCGTAATCGCTGACATCGGTTGAGTTGCGTGAGGTAATTTGAAACACGCCGGTTTCGGCACTGCGTACGGAACCCACGGTATCGCCTGTGATTTGGGCGATCGCCTCTGCTCTGGCTTTGGCATCTTTGGTGGCCTCGGCGACCATCTCAATCCGCAGGGCGCTGAGTTGGGTGTAAAGATATTGCGGTGGTTCAGACACTAAGGCGATGCCTTCGTTAATCAGCTCGGTCGACTGCTGGGCTAGCTTGGTGTAGCGATCGACCTCGGTCGAGCGAATTTCAAACCGGCGACTGAGGCGATAGGCCAGCGTTTGCCCCGTATCTCGCCCGTTGACATCGACTTCTGGAATGGCGTAGGTTTCAATCGCGCTCATGGCGATCGCGTCGTCGGGCACCTGTTGCTGTTTGAGGTAGGCCTGGACGCGCTCGGTTTGCCGGGTTAAGTCTTGATAGGCCGCTTGGGCTGTGGGCTGCTGGCTAGAGACTGAGAGCCGCCAGATCATATAGTCGGATCGGATCGGGCGCTTGGCTGAACCCGTCACTACGAGGGTATTGTCGGTCATCTTAATGTCGCGGATGGCGTCGGCACCTATGGCAGTGCTAATCACCAACGCCAGCGATAGGGCGACTAAGCCAGCAAACAGTTGGGGAATACGTTCTACTGACGCAAGTATTTTCATGACAGGGCCTCCATTGATCACGCGATCGCATCAGGCGATTACATCAGGCGATTACATCAAGCGATTACATCAGGCGATCGCATAGGGCAACGTTGCCCATCACGCCGAGGTGATGGGCGACTGCTGAGCTATCAACCATCAGTTGAGAATCAGAAACTGATGGAAGTAAGTTGCTGTGAGAAATCGATGTGAGAAATTAATCTCGCAATCTGTCGGGTTGAGTGTTGCAGAGTGCTCAACCGGAGGGCGATCGCCTATCCCCGTAGTAACATATTCGCCCGCCACTAGCGCGCTGTTGCGACGAATGTTTTTATTAAATCTACGCTAGCCGCTGCCG
>DATNOW010000560.1:0-4053 GCA_036703515.1 Chroococcidiopsis sp. | reverse complement strand
AGCCCCATCAAGCGGAAGTGATTGTCATTCCAGAGCACATCATTGGTGGGCACATTCCAATCCCAACTTCCAATGTGGGTAAATTCTAGGGTAAGCCTGAGCTGTTCCTCGCGTCGCGCCAAGGTTTCCTCAGCCTGCTTGCGATCAGTGATGTCTTCAACAATGTAAGAAAACCGGGGATAACCGCTGGGGCTGGCGGCGATCGCGCAAACGCTGCCCGATAGCCAGCAGTGTCCATCAGCTTTAGGATGCCGATATTCAAATCGAACGGGTGCTTGGGTTTGCGCGGCCTGGCGATAATAGGCACTCCACCGCTGGATGGTTTCTGGCGACGCTCCTAAGGCACTGGCATACTGATAGCGCATGGCGTCGGGTGTCGTGTCAAAAAACTGCGCCGCTACCCAGTTATCAGAAATATGCAAGATATCGTCGTCGTGGAGTTCAACGATACCCATCGCCATCGCCCCGCCGTTAAAGAAACTGCGCAGGGTCGATTCACTTTGCTGTAATTCCGCATTGCGTTGACAGAGCTCAGCGGTTCGCTCTCTGACGCAACCCTCAAGCTGCTCCTTGGTCTGTTCTAAGATTAACCGCTCCATTTTTTCTGACGCCAAGGTGCTTTCATGGCGTTTCTGTTCGGTCAGGTCGGTGATGACCACACAATTGACGGAAACTTCATTCAGGTTAAACGAATTGATCGATAGATAAACCGGAATTTCTGCTGTGTTGGGGGCAATTAGGGAAAGTTCGAGGACGCTGCGATTACCCAACTCGGACGCTTCCATCCGCGATTGAAACAAGGGTGCATCATGCTCGGATAAAAACCGTTGGAAATAGCAGCCAATTAGTTGCTCTAGGGGCTGCTGCAACAAGGTCGAAAGGCTTTTGTTGCAGTATAAAATCAACCCGTCTGACGAAAGAATAATCGCCCCCTGCTGCATCTCTTCAACGAGCAGGCGATAGGACTGATCAATCGTTTGCAGGGTAAAAATGCGGGGCCCATCTAAGGTCGAAACAACCAGCGCATCCACTTCACCTCCCTGGATGGCGCGCAGGGTTTCTTCACTGATGCTGAGGCGATCGCGCAGGCTTTGAATCTCTGCCAATAGCTCAGATTTAGTTTTACGAATATCGTCTGCCTTGTTCACAGGTTTATCCCAGAGATATTGTTTGATGTGAGGTGCAGCGCCTTGCAAGCACCCAAATCCTGGCTATTTTATTTGGGAACGAGATCTAAGCCTTTCAAAACTTTCTCAGTGTCTGATAAATCTCCAACAATGCGCCGCAGCGGCAAGGGCAGTTTTTTGACCAGCGTGGGGATAGCGACCACATTCTCTACCCCTAGCTGTTCAGGCGACTGATAGACATCAATCACTTCCAGTTCATACCGGCCGTGCAAATGGGTTTCGCAAAGCACTTTGAGTCTTTCTATGGCCCGAATCGATCGCGGCGTTGCACCAGCAACGTAGAGCCGCAAGTAATAGTGTTGCTGACCGGTATTGGCGATCGCCTGCTCAAAGCTGGCCGTGATGGCATCGCTTTCCTCTTGCAACATCGCCTGCTCTTGCGGTGGTTTATTTATATCTTCCTGCGACGCGTCATTCACCATAGGATTTACTCTCACTGTGTTACCAATACCGTGTTGCCAATGCCGATATTTGCCTCATTCCTCCCTTTTCCTCACTCTTCTCGTTGCCTCAAATCCAGCCCGATGAGCACTTTCTCTTGATTGGATAGATCGCCAATAATTTGCCGAATCGGCGGGGGCAGCCGCCGCACTAGCGTTGGAATGGCCAGAATTTGATCTTGTTTGGCTAGCTCAGGATGCTGCAATAAGTCAACAATTTCAATGCGATACTGACCGTGCATGTGTTCTTCACATAGCTTTTTAAGATTGGTAAAAGCCGCCACCGATTTGGGCGTTTGACCGGCTACATACAGTCGCAGTTCCCACGTCTTATTTTCCACCGGGTCTGGTTCGTGTGATTGATCCATAAGAGAGACGCTCTCAATTTCAAAGAGTTCGATTCAAAGAGTTCGATTCAAAGAGTTCAATTCGAAACGCTCAATTGCAATAGTTCAAGATCACGATCAAAGCATAAAGTCATGAGGGCAAAACAGGGCAGCTCCAAGCTTTCGCTTAGTCTGCCTGACGCAACTGGGCGATCGCCTCTTGCTCCCGTAACGTGCCTGCTTCATAGAGACTCTCCTCATGCAAAAGCTGATCGAATTCTGCATTTTCGGCTTCTAGCTGCATCTGAAGGGTTGCCAGTTGCGCCTGTGTGATTTGCCGCTGTTGCTCAAGCGATCGCCGTCGGCTTGCGGCCTGCTGCTGCCGCTGTAACCGCAGCTTCTCATCGGCAGCCTCCTGAATTGCCCGCGCCGTGCCCGCCAATACCTGCCCCTGCCCTAAGTAAACATTTACAAGCTCGATCCCCTGACTGGTTAGGCGAAATTCGCGCACCTGGTTAGAATGGCTCATGCCGCGCGATTTGAGCAATTGCAACAGCCGATTCCGCTCTCCATTACTCTCGATTGAACGCACCTCCAGCCAGGTATCCATCAACGATGAGATGCCGATTTCGGTATGTTCTAAAGGCGTTCCTGCGGCAATCAAATTGGTCATCAGCACCGTAATCTGCTGCGCCTTAAGGTGATCGATCAGGCGCATAAAGAAAGATTTGGCCTGCAACAAACTCCCCGTTGACGTCAAATTGCTGATCGGATCAATCACCACGGCCACTGGTTGAAACGCGTTAAGCCAGCGATGGATCTGGACGAGGTGCAGTTCTAAACTGTGGGTTGTGGGTCGCAGGGCTTGAATGTGGAGCAAGTCTTGCTGGATATAGGGCTCTAAATCGAGCCCGACCGATCGCATATTGCGTAAAATTTGCTGGGGCGCTTCTTCAAAGGCAACATACAGACAGCGCTCTCCGCGCTGACAGGTAGCCGCCGCAAAATGGGCGGCGATCGTGCTTTTGCCGGTCCCCGCCATGCCCGTCACCAAGATGCTGCTGCCGCGAAAGTAGCCCTTCCCCCCCAGCATCGTATCAAGGCGCGGCACCCCAGTAGGAATGCGCTCGGTAGAGACAGTATGGTTAAGCCCAACGGAAGTTAGGGGTAAAACCGAAATACCATCTTTATCGATCAAGAAGGGGTATTCGTTGCTGCCGTGATGTGAGCCGCGATATTTGACGATTTGCAGCCGACGGGTGGCAAGTTCCTCATGGGTGCGCTGGTCTAAGCGAATCACACAGTCAGAGACATATTCCTCTAGCCCCTGACGCGTCAGATTGTTATCACCCCGTTCGCCGGTAACAATTGCCGTTACCCCTTTTGTTTTCAGCCAGCGAAACAAACGACGCAGCTCAGCCCGCACAATGGCCACATTCGATAGTCCAGAAAACAGTACTTCGATTGTGTCTAAGACAACGCGTTTGGCCCCAATGCTATCGATCGCATTCCCAAGTCGAATAAAAATGCCTTCTAGGTCATACTCGCCTGTTTCTTGGATTTCTGCCGGATCGATGTAAAAACAGTCAATCTCGATCTTTTTTTCTGCCCTCAACTGATTTAGATTCCAGCCAAGAGAGGCAACGTTTTGGGCCAATTCTTCGGCAGTTTCTTCAAAGGCAATAAACACGCCTGGCTCGCCATACTGGGTTGCACCCCGCACCAAAAACTCCATCGCTAGCAGCGTCTTGCCACAGCCAGCAGCACCACATACGAGGGTAGGACGTCCTTGGGGCAACCCGCCATCGGTAATTTCATCAAGTCCTTGAATGCCGGTAGGACATTTCACAAGTTGGACATAATGAGATTGCATTGAACGGTTAATTTGAACCATAAATAATGCCAACACCAATTTCCATAAAAAATATCTCTTACACGAATTGGAGCTGATGCCAACTATCCTCAGAATTTGGCAGAAATTCTGATAAATTTAATGACTTAATAATTTAAACTTAAGCAGAAAAACTAAGGATTGAATAAAAACAAGCTGAATATTAAAAAACCGTCTTAGATTGCAACATTTGGGCACATCAAAGGGGC
>DATNOW010000559.1:0-2322 GCA_036703515.1 Chroococcidiopsis sp. | reverse complement strand
GATTTGGGTAAAGGGATTGCGGTAAACGGTGCTATCGACAGTGCCCACAAAACGGTTGGCTCCACGTCGATAGTGCCACGTTGATTGCCTGACCGGGCCATCGGCATAGACCTCGCCGAGGCAGTCTTTGGGCTCGATCACAATGGCGCTGCTGCCCGTGATCACAAGCAGAGTGGCCCCTAGGCGATAGCGATCGCGGCTCAGATCCACCAGGGTGAAAATTTTCCATGCGCCCGATTTGGCCAAAGGGCTGGCTTCGAGGGTTGTAAGCACCTGCTGCTCAAAGGCGCTCAGCGACTGCCGCTGGCTGTCTTGCAGCAGACTACTATAAACCGGCTCTAGGTCGGGCGAGTCAAGGGGCGACTGTTCATGCCAGCTATTAACAACGCTAAGCTGGGCTGCACGCTGCGCTTGGGACTGGCTGAGCTGCATTTTCGTTTGCAGCAGAGGGCGGATCGCTTCGCGGATAGACTGCTGCTGCTGCTGGCTGTAGACAATTTCTTGCTCTAAAAATGCGATCGCCTCTTTGGCCTGTTCCCCCTCTTGTTGAGTAGCCCAGTGCAACTGGAGCCGCTGGAGGCGATCGCTCTCGTCTTGCTGATAGCGCTGGAGGGTGGTCAGCAGCATGGCCTGATCATTGAACCGCTGAGCATCGTGCTGCTGCTGCCCTTGCAGGTGTTGTGCTAGGCGATGCACCTGACGCGCCGCCTCGCGCTGATGGTGATCTCCTAGGCGAGCATGGGCATAGCGCCACCAGAGCGCATACTCTAGCAGGGCCCAAACCCCCAAGCCGCCCAGCAGCGCGGCCCCCATGGTCAAGGCATAGCTGCGATCCAAACCACTAACGCCAAACGGCATCCCTAGCCACCGCTGATAGTCACTCCAAAAGCCGGGTGGACTGCTGCGGATGAAGTAGACCCGCCCTACCACCGTGCCTGGGTTGCGCTGCCCCGTCCATTGCCATTTGGGTTCAGCCGTGCTGTCACCTAGGCCGCTGTAGTTGACTTCGGTTTCCACCGGCAGCGGGTCGCGCAGCAGCCCAAAGGGATAGTAGCGCAGTTCATCGGCCCTGAGCGATCGCAGCCATTCGTTGTTGACCGTATTGCTGGTGGCCGCATTGCGATAGATAATCTGCTGGCTGGGGCATTCCCACTCGGCAATGCGGCAGTCGGTAACTAACAAACCGATGCTGCCCTGATTGCTGTCGAGGGTGTGCTGGATCTCGGCGTAGCGCCCGTCAATCATCGCGGCCGATAGCTTGGTGGGCAGCGTATGGGCCAACGCATTAATTTCAATAGTCTGAGAGCGGGCGATCGCCCGCCAGTGAGCCTCATAGTTGGCTCGGTTAACCACCGTAGCCAGCCCCAGGGCAGACACTCCAATCAGCAGCAAGCGACCGACAGCAGGAAAAATAGAGTTCATATCAATGGCAGACGCGGGCAGACGCGGGCAGACACGGCACCTGATGCAACGCAACGGTCGAGAATGACCCCGCTGACTACATCACCGTAATGTTTCACTATTTGTACAGTGTGTGTCCACCGTTTGGATCAAAATTTTTGCGCCATCTGTCAAAAAGTCGATTTGCCCAGCTCGCTCGTGGGCTGGACTAGGTTGACCCCTCCCCCACTGACTGCTCACGCGTTGATTCAAGATGCGTTAGCTAGAGGCATCGCGATCGAGCCAGCCAACCAAATCTTCCCCTTGGGTAAAATCTAGCAGCGCCTCGCCTAAGGTCTCTAATTGTTCCACCGACAGGCCCTGAATACGCGATCGCAACCCCTCATCGATCGCCCCCAATCTCCGGTTCAGCAGGCGGATAATCAGGGCTGCTTCTCCTTCTTGGCGTCCTTCTTGGCGTCCTTCTTGGCGTCCTTCTTGACGTCCTTCTTGGCGTCCTTCTTCTTTGGCTTCACGATAGACTCTGGTATCTGACAGTTCGAGCCCCAGCATCGCTTCAACCTCCTGCCGACTGAGATGGATGAACTTGTAGACCATGATAGTCGCTACCATTTCTATTATGGCGTGACGGGACTCAGGTTCAGAAATTTGCTGGGTACGGGACAACAGCGATCGCGCCTGTTCGGGGGCCTGGGTTTCGGGTACTGTAGTCAGCACCATCAAAGCAATTCCTAAGGGCAACTGGGGCATTGCACCCAATTCGTCTAGGTATATCCGGTGTACTTGGTCGCTATCCAACAGGGCCCGATAGGGATGGGTATTGCTTTGTTCGATCTGGCGGCTGGGATAAATGACAACTGCTTGCCAGTCGGCGTAGCGATCGCGGTTGCGATAAAAATACAAAAACGATTCACCGAACAC
>DATNOW010000558.1:0-8104 GCA_036703515.1 Chroococcidiopsis sp. | reverse complement strand
CAATATGCGCGTGGCCAAACACCTCAATGCCACCACTTTATTGGTCGTCGACATTGACCGGGGTGGGGCGTTCGCCCACATTGTCGGCACGCTAGAGTTGCTCGACCCTGACGAGCGGGCTTTGGTTAAGGGCATCATCATCAACAAGTTTCGGGGGCAGCTATCGCTGCTGCAATCGGGCATCGACTGGGTACAAGAGCGCACCGGCATCCCCGTTGTAGGCGTGATCCCGTGGATTGATCAAGCCTTCCCAGCCGAAGATTCACTGTCATTGCTCGATCGACAGGTGGGGGGCGATCGCACCGACCTGACCATTGCCGTCATCCGCCTGCCGCGCATTTCCAACTTTACCGACTTTGATCCCCTGGATGCTGAAGCATCCGTCAACGTCCGCTATGTTGGGCTCAAAGACTCTCTGGGCTATCCCGATGCGGTGATTTTGCCCGGCACCAAAACCACGATCCCCGATCTGGTCGCAATGCAGCGCACCGGCCTAGCCGAAGAAATCCAAAACTACGCGGCCGCGGGTGGAACCGTGCTCGGCATCTGCGGCGGCTTTCAAATGATGGGCAAAATGCTCGCCGATCCCGAAGGCATCGAAGGGCAAGAAGGGCGCTACAAAGGTTTGGGTCTAGTGCCACTCAAAACCGTCATCACTGCCCAAAAAATTGCCCGACAGCGGCTCGTTACCTCCAGCTTCCCCCAAGACGGTCTACCCGTCGCGGGCTATGAACTGCATCAAGGGCGCAGCCACATCGAAGCCGATGGCACTAACCCCGGCTATTCAGGCGGCTTCCAAAATCTGTTTGACGACAGCAGCCTTGGCGTCGTCGATTCTACCCAGTCGATCTGGGGCACCTACCTGCACGGCCTGTTTGACAACGGCCCGTGGCGGCGCGCCTGGCTTAACCGCCTCCGCCAGCAGCGCGGGCTCAAATCATTGCCCACCGGCATCCCCAACTACCGCGAGCAGCGAGAAGCGATGCTCGATTCTCTAGCAGACGTTGTCGAGCGCTACCTGGATGTGCCCAAAGTCCTCACCCATCTCGAAACCCACGCCGAAAAGTAACGCCTGCTTGGCCGCAGTTCCTCCATCCCCGCCCCGCATTCGGTTTCTCCACTCGCTACAATAGGGCATCGGTTGGTTGTGCCCTAAGGTCGCCTATGGCTGTTCAAATTCGCTTTATGCCCGACGATGTCACCGTAGAGGCATCTGTAGGTGAACCCCTACTCAAAGTTGCCCATCGCGCCGGGTTAACGATCCCCACAGGCTGTTTGATGGGATCATGCCACGCCTGCGAAGTCGAACTAGACGACGGGCGATCGCTCTGCGCCTGCATCAGCGCCGTACCACCCGGCCGCGAAGCCCTGACCATCAACCTATTTGTTGATCCCACTTGGTGATGGGCATTGAGCTTTGGGCGTTGAGCTTTGGGCGTTGGACATTCACACCCTCCCTCCCACTCTCCCTCCCTCCCCGGTTGGTGAGCCTGTCGAACCACGCCCTCCCTCCCACTCTCCTTAATTTCCTTTTTATCCGGGTTTACTAAACGTTACACAGAAGTATGATGGCAAGACGCTGTTTTGGGCTTGCTGGAGCGATATTCTGTGGGGATAACGGTAGTAGAGACAACAGTGTCCCAGCCAACTAATCAACGCAATGCCCCTTCTGCCGCGCCCGCCCCATCCTCTGGTGTATCCTATGGCGCATCTTCTGGCGATCGCGTCGCGATTGCCCTAGGCAGCAATCTAGGTGACTCTTGCGCCATTCTCGACGCTGCCCTCAAGGCCCTTGCCTACACCGCAGACATTACCCTCAATGCGCAGTCGTCTTATTACCAGACTGTAGCGGTGGGTCCACCCCAGCCCGACTACCTCAACGCTAGCGCTCTGTTGAGTACCTCTCTCAGCCCTCAAACGTTGCTAAACACCTTGTTTGATATCGAAAAACAATTTGGTCGTGTCCGGCGCGAACGGTGGGGCCCCCGCCTGCTCGACATCGATCTGCTGCTGTTTGATGACCAAGTCATCGCCACCGATGGTTTGCAGGTTCCCCACCCGCGCATGGCCGAACGGGCTTTTGTCTTGGTGCCCCTAGCCGAGATTGCGCCTGACTGGATTGATCCGCTCTCAGGGCAGGCGATCGCCACGCTGCTAACGGCAGTCGACTGTTCTGGAGTAACGCGCTATTCCCGCTCTTTGACGGGGGCGGCCCCCTGCCCAGATGGCAGCTAGTTGCCCTATAGAGAGGCGATCGCGGCCCACCCGCGTTCTAGATTTTCCTACGTTCTAGATTTCCTGCTGGCTGTTGTTTTCGCTGCTGTTGTTTTCACTACCGCTGTTTCACTTGTTGTTCTACATCGTTCACGCTCATGTCTATTGGTCAAGAACCCCCTCAATTGTTAAGACGGCGTCTGTTTTATCAAGGGCGCAAGTTTGACTTCGACGTTAGCCGCCTTCGTTTGCCCAATGGTTCCCAGGGTGAGTGGGAATGCATTCGGCATCCGGGGGGAGCGCTGGCGGTGCCTGTCACCAACGACGGCAAGCTGGTGCTGGTCAGGCAATACCGCTTTGCGGCCTGCGGCCGTCTGCTGGAGTTTCCGGCCGGCACGGTAGAATCGCACGAAGAGCCAGAGGATACAATCCAGCGCGAGCTTGAAGAAGAAACCGGCTACCGGGCAAATCGCTGGAAGCGACTCGGCAAGTTCTTTTTGGCACCGGGTTATTCCGACGAGGTGATCTATACGTTCCTGGCTGAAGATTTAGAAAAGCTAGAAACGCCACCGGCACAGGATGAAGATGAAGATATCGAAATCGTTTTGATGACGCCAGAGGAGCTGGAAAAGGCAATTTTGGATGGCGAACCGGTAGATGCGAAGTCGATCTCTAGCTTTATGCTGGCGCGGCCGCTGCTGTTCTAATTCTGCTTTTGGGAACCCTGGCGCTGCCAGGGTTCCCAAGATACAGGGTTCTCAAGATACAGACGGCTCTACCCCACTCATTAGACACTATAGAATCAAACAGTAACCCCCAGATGCAGTCTAGGACTAACTCTGGGGGTTACTGCTGTTCCCTTTAGCGTTCTAACCCACATACCATGCCGCAAGAACTCGAAACGCCGCATTACAAACCGGCCAACGCCCTCGAATCACCGCGATTTGCCGGGGTGCGCACCTTTGCCCGTCTCCCCTATGTGCAAACCCTGGAGCATGTTGACTTGGCCGTGATCGGCCTGCCTTTTGACACGGGGGCCACGTTTAAGGTGGGAGCCCGCTTTGGCCCCGAATCGGTGCGGAGCGCTTCGGCCATGCTGCGCCCCTACAACCCTGAGTTGGATATTCAGGTGTTTGATACGCTCTCCTGCATTGACTATGGCGATGCGCCAATCGTGCCGGGTTTTATTGAAGACAGCCTCAAGGCCATTACTAAGACGGTGCAGACCGTGGCTGAGGCGGGCGTAATTCCCCTCTGCATTGGCGGTGACCACAGCGTCGCACTAGGCGAACTGCGGGCGCTTGCTGCCGTCCATGGCCCCGTCGCCATGGTGCATTTTGATGCCCACGGCGATCTGTGGGACAGCTACTTTGGGCACAAATACACCCACGGCACTCCCTTCCGCAGGGCTGTCGAGGAAGGACTGCTGCTACCCGAAAAATCAGTACAGTTGGGCATGCGCGGGCCGCTGTATGGCGCAGAAGATCTGCAAATGGCTCGGGATATGGGCTTTACGGTGTTTACAACCACCCAACTGCTTAAGCATACCCCCGAAGAAATTGGGGCGATCGTGCGCGAGCGGGTGGGCGACGCCAAGGTGTTTTTGTCGTTTGATGTCGACTTTTTTGATCCGGCCTATGCGCCGGGCACCGGCACCCCTGAAGTCGGCGGCCCCACCAGTTTCCAAGGGCTGCAATATCTCCGCACCTTCACCGGGCTCAACTGGGTTGGTGCCGATGTGGTAGAGGTGCTGCCTGCTCTCGATCATGCTCAGATCACCGCCCATCTCGGCGCGCAGATTGGCTATGAGTTTATGTCGCTAGTGGCCCTAGAGCGCGTCAAACAGGCAGCGTAGGCTCGCAAATTAAATCATTCCTATCAGTCTAGTTCTTGGGTGAGGGCGCACCGTGCGTGGTGCGCCCTTAACTCGGTTCTCTGTAGGGCGCACCGCTGTGCGCCCCCACCTAGGAATTTCAGGCTCGTGGCTGGAATAGAACCTCCGTTTCACCCTTTCACCCTTTGCCCTTCACCCTTTCACCCCTCGCGGTTCGTTTACTCCTTGGGCGGATGAAACGCATGCAAGCCAATGTTGTTGCCTTCGGTGTCTTGAATTAAGCCAATAAAGCCCGGATCGCCAATGTCGGTTTTGCCCATCAGGGTTTTGCCGCCGTTGGCGGTGACCCTCTCCAGCGCTGCGTCTAAATTGGCAACGGTGCCCAGATTGAGGTAAATCAGTGTTCCGGTAGTTGACGGAGTCAGGCGATCGCTCTTGACGATAGCCCCAGAGACATTAGTGGCGTCAGCCGGAAAAAATGCCTGAGACTCGCCCATAAACTCGCCTTTGGTAATCTCTACACCCAAAACCGTGCTGTAGAACGAAACGGCGCGATCGAAATCAGCAGCCGGAATTTCAAACCAGTTCACTACGTTTTGCATAACAAGTCCTCGTCAAGTACTGGAACGTTTCCAGCATAGTGACCCCAACAAAATAGAACAATAGTACTATTTTGTAAAAAAGGGCACTGCTGCCACAGAAGGCAAAACTGAGGGCATGATCAGGAATAGAGGCTGGTCAGCTTGTGGCTGATAATGGGGCGTTTTGCGGCCCCAGCTCAATTTTTGGGAGCCGTGCCCTATACCGTTCTCAAAACGTAACGTGTCCTTTCCTTTCCGCCTAGGGCTAGCGATTTAGGGCTATATATAGAGCTATCAGGAGAGCTATCAGGGCTACTAGGGCTATGTACTAGGGCTGATATCTCGGGCTGATATCTCAGGCTTATAGATTGAGCTTATAGATTGAGCTTAGGTATAAAGCTTAGGTATAGGGCTATGTCTAGTGAGTGTTGCTGCGCCGTTCCAGGGCCCCCTTTCCCGCTGTCTGACGTTTAAGCTCTTTTCACCCCACACCTTACCCGCGTCATCTCATGGATTTACAAACCATCGCCAGGGGCAAAACCATCTACCTATTACGAACCGTGCAGACCGATGCCGCCCTGGTTCGCTCTGTGCAAACGGGGCTGAATAAACTTGGGTTTTCGGCGGGCGCTGTAGACGGTGTCTGGACTCGCGACACCGATTCGGCGTTCAAGGCCTTTGCCAAACGCTATCAGCTTGACCCGACGGGGGTATCACCCCAGGCCGCGAATGCTCTCTTGGGGGCGATCGCCACACCCACACCAAGCCCTTCACCCGCCGCTGCCTCGACCGCTGCACCGGCTGCCAGAGCCGCCAGCTATGGTTCGGTATCCGCAGTGTCTTCCCTCAGCTTGCAAACCATCGCTCGGGGGCGTGAAACCTATCCGCTGAGCACGGTGCGTTCCTACAGCAGCCTCGTGCAATCGATTCAAACCGCACTCAATCGCATGGGGTTTTCGGCCGGCACCGCCGATGGCAACTGGGGCAGTCGCACCGACACCGCCTACCGTGCCTTTTCGCTGCGCTATGGGTTTCGGGCCACAGAGCTATCGCCTCGGGCGGCAAACCTGATCCTGAGCTCAGCAGGTGAGTCGCCCTCACCCTCGCCCTCGCCTCGCCCTAGCCCCAGCCCACGCCCCAATCCAAGCCCGTCGCCTGGCCCCACCGGCAATTTCTTTGATGAGGCGCTGCGGTTTACCCTCAAGTGGGAAGGGGGCTTTTCTGATCACCCCAATGACTATGGCGGTGCGACCAACAAGGGCATCATCCAGACGGTCTATGACGACTATCGCCGCCGTGAAGGGCTGCCGCTGCGCAGCGTCCGCTATATCACCGACGACGAAGTGGTCGAAATCTACGACACGCAGTATTGGCGACCGTCTCAAGCCAGTCTGATGGTGAGAACACTGGCGATCGCCCAATTTGACACGGCCGTTAACTTTGGCGTGCGGGGAGCCACCCTATTTTTGCAAGAAGCCCTCGGCATCAGCGCCGATGGGGTGTTTGGGGCGGGCACTCGCGCCGCCCTAGAGCGAGCCAACACCAGCGCCACCGCTCGCCGCTATGTCGATCGCCGCATCGAATATCGCTATGAGCGGGTCGCGGCTGACCCCAGCCAGCGCGTCTTTTTGCAAGGCTGGCTGAATCGCGACAACGACCTCAAACGCTATATTTCCAGCATTTCCTAGACGCTGGCGATTCGTCATCATCGTTTTCGTTCCGGGGCAAACGCAGATGCGCCTGCCCCGGTTCTTTTATGGCGCAACGTGTGATCGCGATCATCGCTGCCCAGAGGTTTGATCACGCTAAATCGGGTATTTCGGTCATCGAAGCTGTTGCTGAGCCTCACCGATGGCCGCGATAGATATCACTTCATCCAGAGAAAAAACGCGCGATTATAAATCTTGTCAGCCAACCACACTTCATTCCACAAGGCGTCACTACTATGCAACTTTCCTATCGCGGTCTTCCCTACAACGCTGCTGCTGCTGTCGAAACCATCCCTGGTGAAATCATCGGTCAATATCGGGGCGCAACCATCAAACATGCGATCCAACCGACTATGTCCGCAGCCCGCACAACCGCAAAACTGAGCTATCGCGGCGCTAGCTACGACAGCCCCTGCTAAGGTATCCGGCAAAGGTAGGCCGTAGTGTGAAATCTTGCCCGCGAGCGAGACGCTCACACCACCGTTTTCGCAATGCATTGCACCCAGCAACATATAACTTTTGTGATCGTTAGAAAATATTCGATAGCGTTGCCTCAAATGCGGGCACGCTGGGCAAAGAGCGATGGGCCTATCATTCACCCCCATTGTCCCAGGAGTTTTTCGATGACTAAGTTGTTCAATTTATCAGCGTTGCTGGGTGTTGGCTTAATGGTTGCCGGTGAATTGTTGGTGCCCGCAGCAGCGTTTGCCCAGACTGTGACGATGAATGATGCCATGCTAGAGCGTTGCGATGCCGAGGGTCTGAGTGCAGAGACTTGCGCCTGCTGGTTTGCCGAAATTGCTGCGGCTGAAGGGCTTGAGGAATTGAGCGAAGAAGATATCGATGAATTGGCTCCCTATTACCAAGACGAGCTAGCGGCCTGCATTGAAGCCAACGAATCTTAAACTCTCCCATAACGACTGAGCCCTCCATAATCTGGGGGGCTTTTTTAATGGCTGGCTGGGATGCACCCTGGGCGAATTTTAGGCGCTTGTGGGAAATCCGAGTCAGTGTAAGCCGCGATCGCCCTACTGGCGGTAAGTGTTGAGTGCGGTCAAAAAACGCTGCCGGTCAAAGCTGCGGGGATCGCGTCGAGACCCCGATCGATCGACGGCTTGATGAGTGGTGATGCGCGCTTCGGGGATGTCAGTTTGGCCGATTAGCCAGGCCAGGGAGCGATATTGAGCGTCGGTATAGCCGCTGTGGCGGGCTCCGTTGCCGCGGCCATCGCTAGGCGATTCGAGGGAGGCGTGGTAGGCAAAGTTATTCACCGAAGGCGGCAGCACCTCATCGAGCCGCACGGTTTCGGGGCCGTTGGGGCCATCAAAGACAGAGTTGCCTGCGCCGTAGGCGCGCATTTCGGGCGGCACCAGATAAACGATCGTGCCATCGCGAGCAATCAGCGCATGATAGCTGACCTGATCATCGTCGTTGGTGTAGTTGTTTTGAAACGTGTTGATGGCGCTGACCGCCGAGCCTACGGTTTCATGCAGCACGGCAATCATGTCGTTGTGGACGGGGTTGCCGTAAATATCCGTGGTCATGCGTCGATCGTAGTTGTTGGGGGCCACGGCGACGATCCGCTGTCGGGGAATAAACTGCGGTGAGGTGCTGGCTTGGGGCACGTTGGCCGGATGGGGCAGAGTGGGATATTTGCCAGGTAGATGGTCGTCGGGGTTAAACCCGCCATCGGGGATAGGAATATTCAGCGGGTCGCTGGGGATTACGGTTCCCGGCTGCAAGCCTCTGCTGGGAACGATCGCCTG
>DATNOW010000557.1:0-5734 GCA_036703515.1 Chroococcidiopsis sp. | reverse complement strand
GCAGCATGACGTTTTCTAATGCGCTCAACTGCGGCAACAGATAGAACTGCTGAAACACAAAGCCAATCTTGCGATTGCGCATGGCTGCCAACGCATCGTCATCAAGTTGAGATACATCTAGCCCGCTCAAGTAATAAGAGCCACTCGTGGGCTGATCAAGGCAGCCAATGATATTCATGGCGGTTGATTTGCCAGAACCGGAGGGCCCCATGATGGCGCAATATTCGCCGGTATTGACTTCTAGGCTGACGTTATGCAACGCCGTAATGGCTAACTCACCGATCCCGTAGTGTTTGTTAACCTGAGTCAATCGAATGGTGGGCGGCACTATGGCAGGCGGGACAAACTGGTTTGCAAGTGGCGGCATGGCAATTTCACTGGCAATTTTGACTGGTGACCTTAGCTAAGGATGGGAGGAGCGAAAGATGGAAGGAATGGGACTAACTTGTCCGTAACGCTACGATTGGATCAAGTCGTGCAGCACTGCGGGCTGGAACAACACCAAAAATCAGCCCAATGGCCCCCGAAATACTAGCGGCAGAGGCGATCGCAATGCCGCTGATCACTGCTTCTAGGGGGCTGAGCGCAGCCACCAAGAAGATGCAACTGACGCCTAAAAGAATCCCCAATACTCCCCCGACTGTGGATAAAATCACAGCCTCAATCGTGAATTGCAGCATCACATCATAGCGAGTGGCACCAATCGCCTTCCGCAAGCCAATTTCACGGGTGCGTTCTGTAACGGAAACCAGCATGATATTCATGATGCCGATGCCGCCAACCAGCAGTGAGATGCCCGCCGTTGCGGCTAACACCCAGACCAAAATATTGGCGATGTTGTTCGCGGTATTTAGCAAATCTTGCTGATTGCGCACTGTAAAGTCGTTTTCGCCGCTCAAAATGTTGTGGCGCAGTCGCAATAGGTTGGTGATTTGATATTGAGCTGCACTAGAACTATTTTGGTCAATCGCTGAAACCGAGATGCTTTGGATGGTTGGGCTACTTTGGCTGGTGTCGCGCCCGGTGAGTTGAGCGATCATGACGCTGATGGGGATAAACACCACTTCATCTTGGTTTTGCCCCATCGATGCACCACGTTCGACCATGACGCCAACTACCACAAAGCTGACATCTCGAATCCGCACTTTTTCCCCGAGGGGGTTGCGATCGCCAAACAGCGTGCTAGAGGTGCTACTGCCCAAGACGGCAACGGGGGTCGATTGTCTAACATCCAAATCCCCAAAAAATTGCCCAATCTCTACCTTGGCGTTACGGGTAATCAGATAGTCCGGCGTGGTTCCGGTAATATTCACCTGGGTGTCATTGCCTTGCCAGCTTATTGGGAGACGCTCAGATTTTTCGGGGGCGACCGCAATCACTGCTGGCACATCGCGGGCGATCGCCTCTGCATCTGCCAAAACCAGCGTATTGGCCTGAGTTGCGCCTGCATCGGGCCCCTGTTGGTTGGTGCCAGGCACCACAAACAACACATTGGTGCCCAACGACTCAAACTGCTGATTAACATAGCGCTGGGCTCCTTGCCCTACTGCCACCATGGCAATCACCGAGGCATTGCCGATAATCATGCCCAGCATGGTCAGCCCACTGCGGAGCCGATTGGCATTCAACGTACGCACGGCCATGTTGACGTGCTCGACAAAATCAACGCTCATTCAAAAACCTCCAACGCATCATCCCGACTCTTGACTGACGGCATTCCTGGAAATTCACGGCATTCCTGGAAAGAATTGTTCGCGCTGTTCGGGTGTCAACAGCTCGCTGATTTCGGTTTGGGCTGACTGAAAGGCCCGATCGAGGGCAGTTTGCTGATCGGCGTTTAAGCCTAAACTGAGCAGCACGTAGCGCAGATCGGCCCCGCCTTGTATTGCATGCCTAAGCTGTGAGAACTGTGCAGGAGTCAAAATATCTTGGATGTGAGAGCCCAACTTGCGGTTGATCTCCACTAGTTCCTGTTGCTGCTCGGCAGACAATTGCGGCTCCTCGGCCGCATCATCCAAAATCGTTGAAGCATTCGCGTTTGCGTATTCAGCATCAAAGCTCGGATCAATCACTAACGCGGGCTCTTGAGCAGTCGATGGAGCATCAAACAATCGCTGGATCTCGCGCTCGATCTGGTCAATGCCTTCTCTAAAGAAATCTTGGGATTGGGTGCTTGGTAGTCCGCTGGGGAGAGCTTGCTTAGCGGTAGACAGTGCAACAGCCTGGGGCAACTCACTTTTAGCGGGACAAATTGATTGCGTCGGGGCAGCGGTCGGGGCAGCGGTCGGGGCAGCGGCGGCATGGGGGGCGATCGCCCCCCCAATCATCAGTACAGATCCCATCACCGACACCGCGACCCGCAAGACACAGTAGGAAATGGCGCTCATGGCATTTGCCCCCTGCCATGAGCACCAAACTCTGGATTCTCAGGGGAATCGATGAAGACTCGTTCCCCTGCCCGCAATCCATTCACAATTTGGGTTTGCCCGTCTTGGCTGATGCCGACTTGGACGGGTTGAAAGCGGGCATTGCCTGCTTCATCGGCAACCATGACGCCCATCTGGTTATCGCGAGTGGCGATCGCCACTGTGGGCACCACCACGGCCGCTGGAATCGTTGCGCCGACAAAGGTGGCATCGACCGTCATGCCCGATCGCAAGTCTGACTGTCCGGGCGACAGTGCGATCGTGACCTCAAAGAACGTGACGTTATTTTCAGTGATCGCTTCGGGGGCAATGTTTTTGACGCGCCCGGCAAAGGTGCGATTGGGATAGGCGTCGGCAACAATCTCAACCTGCTGTCCTGGCTGGATATGGGAGATGACCGATTCGGAGACGTTGAGTGTCGCTTCCAGCCCAGAGGCGATCGCCACAATCGACGTTGAGGTAGCCGAAGCCGTGGAGGATGCCGAGGTGGTCGGGGTGACAATCGCCCCCACCGTGGCATAGCGCTGCGTAATGATGCCATCAAAGGGAGCACGCAAAACGGTGTCGTCAAGCTGCTGCTGATAGAGCGCTACCTCAGCCTGGGCCGCGGCGACACTTTCGGACGACTGGGCGATCGCTTCTGGGCGAGAGCCGCTGAGCAATTCTTGGAGCTGCTGCTGGGCTTCGCGCAGGCTGGCGCGAGCGCTGCGATCTTCACTCACTTTTTGATCGAGTTCAGATTGGGCTACAGCCCCTTGGCTGGCGAGCTGGCGATAGCGCTCGACTTGCACCGCGGCCAGATCAACTTGAGCCTGGGCTGAGTCTACCTGCGCCCGAGTGCGGCTGATTTCTTCTCGACGACTGCCGTTGCGCACTTCTGCATATTCTGCTTGGGCTTGGGCCAGTTGGGCTTGGGCCTTGGCCAGTCGGGCTGTGAGGTCACCCGTATCCATCCGTGCAACAATTTGCCCCGCCTTGACGCGATCGCCTTGATCGACATAGAGAGCCACTAAACGACCGGAAGAGGTGGGGCTAATGTTGACGCTGCTAATCGAAACAATGCTGCCGCTGGCATCAACCCGAATGGTCAAATCTTTGGTTTCTACCAACACGGTTGATGTGGCTGTGGGGGATTGTGAGGGCAGCGATCGGCGCACAGTGTAAATGCCACCGCCACCGAGGAGCACTAGCGTGACCAGCATCGGTACCAGCCAGCCACGCTTACGACCAACCTTTGGCAACGCTTGGACGGATGGATTTGGTTGAGCCGAGATCGTTTGAATGTGAGCATCCGTCTGATAAATCGATGGCTCATTGCCTGCGCCACCACGGAGCGAACCTGCTTCGGCATTGGTGGAACTATCCACTCATCACCCTCCCTTGGCTTTTATTAGTAAGTACTTACTTAATAAAATAGCGAAGGAAATCCAATTTGAGTAGTTACTTAACAAAAAATTTGGGATTTCTTTGATTTAGTCGATAAATTTGCCCTGCTCAAAAAAAATCAGGCAAGCCCCGTCCCTGCTCAACGGGTCGCCTGATTCCATTTCGGTTCCTTGGTGGTGTTGAAAATCGCCGCTGGTGAAGAGCAGACCGCCTAATGATGGACAGTAGCAGGCTGGGAAGCGATCGCCCCGGCTTGGGATTGCCGCAGCCGCAGGCCGCGGTCGGGATAGTTGGTAATAATTGCTGCAATCGGGTCAAGCTGGAGCAAGTGCGCCATCGGCACCTCGTCGTTGACCGTCCACACCCACAGCGGTAGTTCGCACAGTTGGGCCGCTTGAGCAAATGCGCCATCGACCATTTGCCAATCGGGGGCGATAAAATCGGCACCGAGCTGTAAGGTCTTGGCAATCCAGTCTTCGGGAGTCGAAAATGGCTCGACGGTGCTGGTTTCGATCAAATAGCCGGTAGCGATCGCCGGGCTGTGGAGTTTGATCCATTCCACCGTGCTGGCGTTAAAAGACGTTACCACAAACGCTTCGATCGGCAATTGGCGCAGCAGGCATTGCGTTACCTCGGGCTCATAGCCCGTTTCCTTTAGCTCGACATCGAGCAAAATTTTGCCCTTGCACAGCGCGATCACGGCATCGAGGGTGGGCACCTGGGGAGCGATCGCCTGGATTTCGTTCCAGGTTAGGGTGGCGATCGCCTGCCCCTCTAAGTCGGCATCATGGTGGATGACCAGCACTCCATCCTGACTGCGCCGCACATCTAGCTCAATCATGTCTGCACCGAGGGCGATCGCGCGCCGAAAGGCAGCCATTGTATTTTCGGGTTCATAGGCCGACGCCCCCCGATGGGCGATCACCAACGGTCGATGCATAACCTGAGTCCCTGATCCCTGAATGTTGATCGTTTTCAAGAATTATAGCGATCGCCATAGAATTTGAACCGAGACTTTTACCCTCCCGGTTGGTGAGCCTGCCGAACCACTCTCCCACCCACCCACTCTCCCACCCACCCATCCTCCCACTCACTCTCCCCCTACTCCCACCCCTCATCAAAGCGATCGCTAATCTTCCCCTGCACCGCAGAAATCGCCACGACCCTCGGTGACGCCAGGTAATTGTGGCCGCTGGGGTCGCCGCTGCGCCCTTTAAAGTTTCGGTTGGTGGCATAGATGCCCACCTCTTCGCGCCCCAAAACTCCCATCCCGGCGTTGATGCAGGCCCCGCAGCCCGACTTGAGGATCTGCGCCCCGGCGGCCTCCAGGCTGTCTAGATAGCCCAAGGCTTGGGCCTGCTGCCGCACCTGCTGCGAGGCCGGCACCACAAACAGGCTGACATTGGGATGCACCCGGCGACCTTTTAAGACCTCGGCGGCTTGGGCTAGGTCATAGAGCTTGCCCCCCGTGCAGGAACCGATAAAGGCCCGCGTGATCGCCACCTCTCCCACTTGGCTGACGGGCACCACCTGATCGGGTTTGGGCGGTCGGGCCACCTGCGGTTCTAGGTGGCTGAGGTCAAAGCGATAGACCCGCTCGTAGACGGCATCGCGATCGCTCACGAGGGGTTCTTCGGGTAGCGCGTTATCTGCCAGTGCCCCGTGGCAACGAATATAGTCGGCCGTGACCGCATCGGGGGCAATCAGCCCGCACATTGCGCCGCACTCGATCGCCATGTTGGCTAGGGTCATGCGCTCATCCATGGGCATCTTGTCGATAATGCTGCCGCTAAATTCCAGCACCTTGGCGATCGCCCCATCGCATCCGATCTGCCCCAGCAAAAACAGCATGATATCCTTTGCGCTCACTTGGGCGGGCAGCGTCCCCGATAGCTCGACCTTGAGCGTTGCCGGCACCCGCA
>DATNOW010000556.1:0-8242 GCA_036703515.1 Chroococcidiopsis sp. | reverse complement strand
GGTTGATGAACTGTTGCTAAAACCCGATACGGAAGTTCCCGTGGGAACGGTAATGGCAAAGATTCATGCTGAAGCTGCCCAAGAAGCTGCCCAAGAAGCTGCCGAAGAAGTACCTGAAGAAGTTACCGAAGAAGCTGCCGGAGAATTTACCCAAGAAGCGGCTGAAGAAGTTACTGAAGAAGTAGCTGAAGAAGTAGCTGACAAAGCGGCCGAAGCCGAAATTTCAACACAGAAAGCGGCTAAACAAAAACAACCCATTAAGCCCACTAAATCGCCAGCCAAAACGACCGCTGCGCCCACACCGGCAACCGCAGACGGCAAGCGATTGCGAGTCTCTCCGATCGCCCGTAAGGTGGCCGCAGAACTGGGTGTCGATTTAGCCCAAGTCAAAGGTACGGGAGCCGAGGGAGCCATTCAGGAACGGGATGTGCGAGAAGCTGCCCAGACTGCAAAGCTGGAAAAACCTGCGATCGCGTTACCTGTAGAGACACCTGCGGTAGAAGTTCCCACATCTCCAGCGAAACCTCCTGCTTCCATCGAGTTTCAGGCAGGTATGCGACGGGCGATCGCGGCAGCCATGTCTCGCGCTAATCGCGATATCCCCCACTATTACCTCGAAACTCAAATTGATATGAGTCATCCTTTGAAATGGCTAGAGGCAGAAAATCAGAAGCGATCGATTAAAGACCGGATCTTGCCCGTGATCTTGCTGATTAAAGCCACCGCCAAAGCGTTAGCAGAAGTTCCTGAATTAAATGGCTACTGGATTGGCGATCGCCTGCAAGTGGAAGAATCCATCCACATTGGCTTTGCCATTTCTCTACGCCAAGGGGGGTTGGTGACTCCTGCAATCCATCATGCCGATCTCAAAAGTCTGGATGAGCTGATGGCTGCGATGCGAGACCTAATCGAACGGACACGGGGCGGGCGGTTACGCAGTTCGGAACTGACGGATGCCACGATTACCCTCACCAGTTTGGGTGACATTGGCGTTGAAAAAGTGTTTGGCGTGATTTATCCGCCCCAGGTTGCGCTGGTGGGATTTGGCAAAATCACTGAAAAACCCTGGGCAGAGAAAGGCATGCTGGCTGTGCGATCGGTGATAACCGCCACGTTAGCGGGAGATCACCGGGCTACAGATGGCATCATCGGCGCACGATTTTTGCAAGCATTGAATGCGCAGCTACAGGCACCTGAACAGCTATAAAGGCACTTCAAAAAATATACTCTAAACCCTGTACTTGATAACTATGAATACCCATGAGACTCAAACCAAAGAGACATTAATCAATATTCTGAAAAATATTGCTCCCGATGCAGATTTCCAGGCTTTAGCGAATGATGAAGATATTCGCCAAACCCTAGGAATTGATTCCTTTGATTTTCTCAATTTCATGATAGGCATTAATGAGTCTTTTAATGTCGAAATTCCCGAAACAGACTATGGCAAATTAGCTAGCCTGGCGGATGTCATTGGTTACATTAAAGCTCATTCTTCTTGAACGCATAATCAACACGCTACCGGTTTATAGCAACCGTTTTTATGGCAAATTTTATAGCAAAGCATAGAATCAGGGTGTATGGCGCGATGCCCGACATACCCTGATTCTATGCAGCTTCCTATTGATTTGCTATAGCCTAATTATGCTTGCCTACTCGGGGCAGGCAGTAGATCTTTGGTGGTTAGATATTCCTGCAACTTGTAGGCATTGAGGTGACACAAATCCTTCGTCAATTCGCTAAACGCCAAATTTTTTGGCAGATCGGGAACGAGCGTTTCCCGCATAATGCCTAAAATCTTAGGTTCCGCAACCAGCAGCAAGTGACAGGGTTGACTGGTTTTAATAATTTGGAACAGCGTTGCGGCAATCTCCTGTGCAAATCGACGTCCAAATTCCACTCGATGATTTTCTCGGTGATCGTCATAACCGTGTACCTGCCCCGTCGTACTCCGATTACGTCCGGGCTTGACGTTAGACCACAAATCTTGTCCCTGAAGCTCTTGATTAGAATTCTGCAACTTTTCGACTTCAATCAGCTTGGGATTATCCTCATCTTCAGGAAAATCAGCCAATTCCAGCCTGAAAAAGTTTGCCTTTGCACTACTGACAACAGCAATGATGTAGTTTCGCATAATTCATCTCCAGATATTCTGGATACCTGAATTCTACAACTTTGAGTAATGCAAAACACAATTTCAAATGAAGCTTAAAGTTTTCGGCAATTTTTATGAATCTCTGTGACAATTGCTTCTTTATATCCCTTAAAAAACAAACCCTATAAGGTTTTGGTATAGGACAGGAAGCGTATAGTGAGAAGTGCTGGCTACACGGCTCTTGTCCGGTTGTGAGGTGAAAAATTGCGAGGTGAAAAATATGCTAATATGTAAGTGGAATCAGATCTCCCCGAGATATAAATAAAGCAGCAATACTCTAAATCTATGGCGCGTATAGTAATGAGCAAAGCTGAACCAGGATCTGAAGAAGATGCAGCTATATCGACGGAGTGACGGAGAGATGAAACCGCATCCATTCGTTGGCTAAGGAGGAGGCCTTGCATCGAATAACTAGAAAAACCTGAGAGGAAGTTGGAAAAATCGAACAGCTTCCTCTCAGGTTTAATAATTTCCTTCCTTCTTCAATTTTTCAATAGCATTCAGGCCAAATTAGGCTTTCAACAAATAGCTTCAATAAATAAGATAACTTCAACGATATCTACCAGACCCAAGGAATTCCCGATCGGGCGAAGTCTTATCATTCCACCCGCTACCGTAGGGGCGCACCGATGTGCGCCCTTACGACAATATCCGGTACCAGGAGGGCGCACGCGGTGCGCCCCTACGTTAACCCCCTATTTTTGAAGGTTTTTCTGAAGGGCGCGTCGCACCGTGCTCCTAGACGGAGGTTTCGCGTTTGTGTTTGGCCAGCAGCCCCGCGACACCCAAACCGATCAGACCGGCTGTGATGCCCGGTTCGGGTACCACAATCGGTGAGTAGGCAACGCCAATCGGGCGCTTTAGCGCAGGGTTGGTGGGCACAAACACGGCTCCGTTCTGCCCCAGAGCGGGCAGTGGATCGCCTGTTTCGCCGTCGTAGCGCAAAATTGCCCCTTGGTTGCCCTTGGTCAAGTCAAAGCCAACGGTATACAGCAGCCCATTGGGGTCAAAGGCCAGGTTGCCGACAAAGTTGAGGCTGGGCGGCGCTGTCGTCGTAAAGTTGGTGGGCAGCGTATCGAGCAGGTTGCCCAACAGGTCATAGCGGCGGATGTCATTGGCAAAATCGCTGACAAACAAATCGCCGCTGGGGCCAAAGGCTAACCCCAAAAAGCTAACAAAGCCAAAGCTGTCGGGTGATGGCGTCGGCTGAGCGATAAACACCGTCGGGCTGCTGGGGTTGCTGAGGTCATACTGCAACACCTGGCTTTGCGAGAACGCATTAAAACTGCCTTTGACGCTGCCTTGGGTGGTGACATACAGGGTGCCGTCGTCACCAAACAGCAGATCGTTGGGGCCATTCAACCCGTTGACGGTGCCCGTCCCTGTGGCAAAGACATCGACAAAATTGCCCGTGACGGTATCATAGCGGATGATTTCATCGGACAAAAAGCTGCTGGCATAGAGATAGCCATCGGGGCCAAAAGCAATCCCATAGGGACGGTTGAGGCTGCTGCCTTTGTCAAATCGACCCAGAAAATTCCCCGTTTTGCCATCAAATTTGAGAATGGCACCGCCGCGATTGGGACTGCTGGAGTCAGGATTTGTCGCAAAGGTAACGTATAGGTTGCCATCGGGGCCAAAGGTGAGGTCATCGGGAGAATAAAACCCTTCCATGGCAGGGATAAATTCGCCGCCCAGTTTGCCTGAGCGTTCATCAAAAATCAGGACGTTGTTGCCCTGGGTGTTGCCGACGAGCAGGGCTGCTTCGGCTTCAGAGGTAGACGCCACCAGAATAGTGAGCGCTCCGGCGATCGCGGAACTAGAAAAAGCGAGAAGTCTTTTGCCAACGTGATACAGGTGCATGGCGTCTTGCGAGTAAAAATGCACCTCTGATTATTCAGAATAGGCCTGGGGTTCAAGGGTTCACAGGATACAAATTTGCGAGAATTTACGGATACTTCACACAAATTGGGTGTAATTATGGTGAGCTGCTGTGGCAATTACGCAGTAATGCCCTATGGACTGCTGATGATATCGGCCGTTTGTAGTGAACTGTCTGCGCAGGAGGCTGAGTGCCCAAAATTCTTTTTGCAGAACAATTTCCGCTGCTGGAATTTTTCCGCACCAGATAAAATTTGGGATAAACGACGGTGCCCCTGTTGCCTAGGCAACAGGGGCACCGTTTGTATAAATTGTTTTGTCGGGAGAAAAAGAGGCGCTGGCGGGCCATGATGACGCGCTCTAGCGATCGCCCGTTGAAAAATTAAGACTAGCTGACAGCAAGGGCCGTGAGGACGGTAGAAACGACAAGAAGAACCGCGATCGCAGCTTGGAATGCGTAGGTTTGCTGCTGCTGAGTGGAAGGATATTCAGCAAAGTACATTGCGGGTTCAACAGCGTAGTTGTTGAGGATGCCTTCTTCATTGGTGGTATACATACGGCGCAGCTCCTTATGTTGCTTTATGTAAATTAATGTAACTAATTTGTTACAAAATGTCAACTATTTTTTTGAGTGTGATACGGAGGCTGATTATTTTAGTCATAAGTTTCTGGCTATGAGTCCCTAGGGCGGGTGACGGTAGAATCATTCGGATGTGTCATGGGCAAGGTGACGGGTTGCCTGTAAGTTGGTGGAACTGGACAGAACGGGAGCGGGATCGGTGGGCGATCGCCTAGGGAGACTATGAACGCGCTAAAAATCACGCCCTTGGGCTGGAGTCGGCTGTTGCTGGTGCTGACGACCTTGATTTGGGGAACGACGTTTCCGCTGCTCAAAGACTCGGTCAGTACCCTATCGGCAACGGCCTTGGTGGGCGGGCGGTTTATTGTGGCGGCGCTGGTGCTGCTGCCGTTTTGTCGACGGCTGAATCGGCGTTTGGTGCGCGATGGCGTGCTGCTGGGGGCGATCGCCTTTGTCTCTTATGTCACCCAGGCGATTGGGCTAGAAACGACTTCGGCCAATCGGGGTGCCTTTATCACCAGCATGAACGTGATTATTGTGCCGCTGCTGGGGCTGCTGCTGGGGCAACTGGCCTCGCGGCAGATTTTTGTGGCGGCCGGGCTGGCCTTGGCGGGCATTGGCGTCATGTCGTGGGAGAGTGGCGCTTTGGTGGTGGGCGATGGCTGGGTGTTGGGCTGCGCCGTTAGCTATGCGCTGTTGATTGTTTTGGTCGAGCGGATTGCGCCCCACCACGATCCGCTGGCGCTGACGGCTGTGCAGCTCACCACGATGGCGGTGATGGCCACTCTGTGGGCCGCGCCGGAGTGGGTCAGCAGTTGGCCGGGGCTGGTCGAAAAATTTGGGGCGATCGCCTATCTGGGGCTAATTGCCACGGCGTTTACCACTTGGAGCCAGGTGGTCGCTCAGCGTCGGGTGGCCGCTACGGAGGCGGCTCTAATTTATACCCTAGAGCCTGTGTTTGCCGCCGGATTTTCGTTTTTTTGGCTGGGCGAACGGCTGGGGCTGCGTGGACTGTTAGGAGCAGCAATTGTGCTGATGGCGATGGTGCTCAGTCAGTTGCCTGCCCAGCCGCGCCAACCCTCTGCCGGATAATCACCGCATGACCCGCGTTATCCCGTCTGCCCGCGTTATCTCATCTCTCAAAACAAAAATGGCAACTTGGCGTATTGCATTTATTGGCGATTCAATGGTCAACGGCACGGGCGATCCCGACTGCTTGGGCTGGACGGGGCGGGTGTGCGCGGCGGCGATCGCCCAAGGGCACGACATCACCTACTACAACCTGGGGGTGCGGCGAGAAACCAGTGCCGATATCGCGGCTCGCTGGGCCAGCGAAACTGCCTGCCGTCTACCGGCAGACTGCAACCCCGCGATGGTGTTTTGCTTTGGCGTGAATGACACGACGATCGAGACCGTTAAAGATAGTGAGGGCATCGAGGGCGATCGCCTGCGGGTAGTCCCCAGTGATTCGTTGCGCTATGCCCGCCAGATTTTAACGGCCGCTAGCCAGCGCTGCCCGGTGCTGATGGTCGGCCCGCCGCCGATTGCCGATCCCGATCAAAATATGCGCATTGCTGCTCTGTCTTACCAGTTGGCGCACCTTTGTCACACCTTAGCGATTCCGTTTTTGGATATCTTTACGCCGCTGCAACAATCGCTGGTCTGGATGCAGGAAGTTGGCCAGTACGATGGGGCCCATCCGGCTGCGGAGGGCTATGGCGTCTTTGCCCAATGGGTGAGCGATTGGCCCGCCTGGAAAAAGCTGCTGTCGGGCGATCGCGATCTGAGCGGTCTGTAAATCTGTGAAGGCGATCGCCCAACCCGACTAGACCGATGCCAGTTCGGCGTGTTGAATCCGCGTGCCGAGCACCTTGAGAAATTCTGCCAGCCACTTGGGATGGGCCGGCCATGCGGGAGCCGTCACCAGCTTGCCATCGACCACTGCATCATGCACCGCGACCTCAACATAATGCCCCCCGGCCAGGGTGACTTCGGGACCGCAGGCCGGATAAGCGGTGCAGCGCTTGCCCTGAAGCACCCCAGCCGCCGCGAGCAGTTGGGCCCCGTGGCAAATGGCGGCGATGGGCTTGTCGGCTTGGGCAAAATGCCGCACGGCTCCCAATACTTCAGCGTTGAGCCGGAGGTATTCTGGAGCGCGCCCGCCTGGAATCACCAAGGCATCATAATCGCTGGGCGTGATGTTATCAAAGGTGGCATTGAGACTGAAATTGTGTCCGGGTTTTTCGCTATAGGTCTGATCGCCTTCAAAGTCGTGAACCGCCGTGCGGACGGTTTCGCCGGCCCGTTTGCCGGGGCAGCAGGCGTGAACCGTATGCCCTACCATTTGCAGCGCTTGAAACGGCACCATGACTTCGTAGTCTTCAACGAAGTCTCCCACCAGCATTAAAATGCGTCTTCCAGACATATCAAAACCTCTGGTTTGTCAGGATTACAAAATTACAAATCATGTGGATACCGCTGACTCGGGCACTGCATCTGCCAACACCCTCTGCCAGTGTAGGTACGTCAATTTTTACAGCGATCGCCAGTTTCGGGGCAGGGCTGTAACAAAATGAGTGCGAACGAGTGCGAACTCAGGTGGATCGCCTTCAGCCCAGTCCCGAAGGATCGCGGATGAAATCATTCCTATCGGTCAAGATCTCTGTAGGGGCTCACCGCTGTGCGCCCTGCCCCAAGAATTGCAGGTGCTTAAATTCACGATCCTAACCAACCGATTTTTTTGAGTTTTGCTGAGTCGCTGCCCTGCGGCTTGACCCACGTAGGATAATCAAGTGAATATATGCCTTTGATTGCAGCGCATTACGCGCATACTGGCGCTCATATTGGAATGTTGGAGAGGAACAAGTCTTGACTACAACGACGACTTTGAAAACGACCCGATCAGAAGAAATCTTTGCAGCCGCCCAAAAACTCATGCCCGGTGGCGTCAACTCCCCCGTGCGGGCGTTTAAGTCCGTTGGTGGACAGCCCATCGTATTCGACCGAGTCAACGGCGCATACATTTGGGATGTAGACGAAAACCAATACATCGACTACGTTGGCACCTGGGGGCCCGCCATTTGCGGCCACGCCCACCCCGAAGTGATTCAAGCGCTGCACGATGCCCTAGCCAAAGGCACCAGTTTTGGAGCCCCCTGCTACCTCGAAAACGTGCTGGCCGAAATGGTCATCAATGCCGTTCCCAGCGTCGAGATGGTACGCTTCGTTAACTCTGGCACCGAGGCCTGCATGGCCATGCTGCGTCTCATTCGGGCCTTCACCGGGCGCGAGAAACTGATCAAATTTGAAGGCTGCTATCACGGCCACGCCGATATGTTTTTGGTCAAAGCCGGTTCAGGCGTGGCCACCCTGGGTTTGCCTGACTCGCCGGGGGTGCCCAAGTCTACCGCTGCCAGCACCCTGACTGCGCCCTATAACGACCTTGAAGCTGTCAAAGCTCTGTTTGCCGAAAATCCAGGCGAGATCGCCGGGGTGATCCTCGAACCCATCGTCGGCAATGCTGGGTTTATTACCCCCGACGCGGGTTTCCTTGAAGGGCTGCGCGAAATTACCAAAGAAAATGGGGCCCTGCTGGTGTTTGACGAAGTCATGACCGGCTTCCGCAT
>DATNOW010000555.1:0-4111 GCA_036703515.1 Chroococcidiopsis sp. | reverse complement strand
CGCTCATGCCGATGGATCTGGCCGAATGGGCAAAAGTCAGGCGGCAAAAATCAGGCGGATAGTATTCGCTGGCAAATCCCGAAGATGGCCGGCTTACTGTAAGCGCAGAACCCGTCGATGCAGCGGCTGAGTCGGGCGGGCATTGTCGCCCACCGCCGTCTTAAACTGGGCGATTTGCTGCGATGACGCTTCAATCGGTTGAGCTAACACAATCCAGTTGACCACTTCCGAACAAGGTGGCGTCGTCAAGGAGCCGTGATAGCGGTAGTAGTGCGCTTTTTGGGCGGGCAGAAGCTGCGCGGCATTGACCGAGACTTGGGGAACCGTAGTTTCGGGGGTGGCTTTGCGCGGCATATGCTGCCAAATTTTATCGAGGGCTGGGTGCTGCGCTCCCTCTTTAATCAAAACCCCGACCACCGCTAAATTGCCGGTTTGCTGATTTTTGTGGACGAGGTGCATTTCCATCGCGTAGGGGCGCTGATCGACGGTATGCTCGCTGGGCTCATGGAAATGGAACTGGAGCAACTCGTAATCTTGATCGTCTAAGCGCAGCGTGCTGCCGGGGGCATAGTTGACCTGCACCGTATGCCCATTGTGGAGAATTTTGAGCGGAGTGTTGTGATAGTCGAGCGCTAGGGTGGCGCGATCGCCCCTCGCCACTGTCTTCTGCGGATCGTGTAAATCAATCGGAGACTGCTCTGCCCCGGCCGTGCAGGCCCGATACTCTGACGATAGCTCACCCCAATGCTGCGGTGATTCATCCCCGATGTAGCCCCAGGAAGACTGGCGATCGCTTAGCTTTGCAGCCTGGGCATTTGCGGCCTGGGCATTTGCGGCCTGGGCATCTGCGGACTGTGCAATAGGTGAGACGATTCCCAAGCTGCCCAAAATAGCGCTCGTCAGCGATCCCTTCAGCAATGTGCGTCTATCCATAGCCATCTCCCTGCTGTCTGCCTAAATGAGTGCCATTAGCTTTGTCGATTAGTTCTATTGATTGTTTTTAGCAAGAGTAAAAAGTCGATAGTAAGAATAGGGCCAGTTCACAGGTTGCCCTACAGCGCCCCACTGTTTCAAGCTATCGGCTGATTGCGCCTAATCGGCTAGAACCCAGAATTTTTAAAGCTTTCCAGCACGTCTTTCGGCAGGCGATTTGTCCCACTTCATGGTCGCAGCGCTATGCCCAATTGCCGATTCCTTCTAGAATAGGTAAGGAATTCAGGATTTAGTAAGCCCGTATCAATTCATGGACATTACAGAGTTTTTTCAGCAGAGTTCAGGCAAGTGGTTTTCACAGCGCAGCAGCCACCATCTAGCCGCCAGCACTTCAGAAAACGGGCGGTCTGACATTGTGATTGAAACGCTGCCCAGCGACTCGCCAGAGGTGATTAAACTCTGCACGCAACATGCGATCGATCCAGCCCGCGCATTGTTTGGCGTGCAGTCTAAGTGGACGGGCGCAATGGACGCAAGCACAACTAAGCAGTCGGGCGTAGCGCTGCTGGTGCTGGTCTCTGACGGTGAACAGCCCAATGCAGGGCAGGTACTGCGCGACCTAGGCAATGGCGATCGCACCGCAGGGTCAGGTCGCTACTTCATGGGGGATGACGACTCGCTGACGCTGATTACCGAATCAGAAACACTGTTGTTAGAAGAGCGGCTGTGGTTTGCCAGCCCCAATCTGCGGCTGCGAACAAACGTTTTAAAAACCCACGATGGCTTTAGCGTGGCCACATTTTTCTCAGAAATCCGCATGGGGCTAACGGCTAAGCCCGCAGACGCAGCCTAAAGGACAGACGCACCTAAAGGACAAACCCAACTCAGTAAACGCAACCTAAAGGGTAAACGCCGCCTACCGGAATGTGATGCAGTGTCTCAACCCTCTGGTCAAACTGACCGAGAAACGGGACAACTGTTGTATATAGATCCACGCAGATCCACGCGGGTCTATGCAGACGTGCAGACGTGCAGACACGCAGGCGGACGTTTCCGCGTAAAAACTATCCCTTTACGGCATCCCCCCTATGAGTCCCGTTAATTCCACCGGAGAATTGACCGATCACGCGAGAGTGCTGCTAGGTTTTCTTGGGATCATGTGGGGGGTATGGGTGGCCGACGAAATTTTAGGCAATAGCCTGACAAAACAGCTAGCGCTTGTGCCTCGGACTGGCCCGGGGCTGAAAGGCATTTTATTTTCGCCACTGCTGCACGGCAATTTCAACCATATCTCTGGAAACAGCGTCTCCCTTTTGGTCTTGGGCGGGCTGATTATCCTCAAAGATATGCAAAGCTTTTGGATTGTGACGCCCTTTGTTTGGCTGATTGCAGGGCTAGGCGTTTGGCTGTTTGGACAGTCAGACACAAAGGTCGTCGGGGCAAGCGGCATTGCATTCGGCTATCTCGGTTTTTTGTTGGCCCAAGGCTACTACGATCGCAGCGTCGGCGCAATTTTGATTGCCGTGCTGGTGGCCATGCTCTACGGCAAGCTGATCTGGTCTGTGTTTCCACTCTACGAGCGCGTGTCGTGGCAGGCCCATCTGTTTGGCTTTATTAGCGGTGTCGCAGCCGCCAAATACCTGCCAGAACTGAGACTCTGGCTGAATGAGCTGCGCCTGTATTAAAGCCTGCTTGCACAGTTGTTGATGTGACCTCAGCCTGTAAGGGCACAGCATCCGGACAACTATTTTTCGGTCTGTACGAGAGCTTTGTGCCCGGATGCCGCGCCCCTACGGGAATTGGTGATACTTTGCAAATATCCTTTTAGGCTTGTCTTGCCTTCAGCTTACAGACTGGTGGCAGTCCAAATCGTCCATCCGTCGGTGGCCAACAAAAATAGCGTCAGCACAAACAGCGCGATATACATCCAGGGCTGCGACAGCGGGCAGATATCGGTGGTGTCAATGCCGGTTTTCGACTGCACCTGCCGCACCAGTTGGGCAAAGCCCGCCACCCGCATTGGCAGCAGACGCGCTTCACCCGCCTGGGTCAAGAAATAATAGACAATGCCACCCTGCCCGGTCGAGCGCGGTTTAAGGGCCTGGATTTCAGACCAGTCTAGCGCCCAGCCCCGCCGGGCCCACAACGGCATCCAGCCCGGATAAGCAACGCGAATGCCCTGCTCGTCTAAAGTCACCCGTTCGCTTAGCGCACCATAGAGGGCGATCGCCCCAATCCCTAAACCGATGGCTAATATCTGGGGCGACACTGGAGCATTGGCGATCGCCGCCAAAAACGGCAGCGGCAATGTTAGGGCCACGTAAAGCAACAGCAGCGTCAGACGGATCAGGGGCGACACATAAAAAGTTGTCCGCCAAGCGCCATCGGCAGAACCTGCCGGGATGGGTGAGGCGATCGCATCAGGTGCAGAGGGTAACTCGGAGGTCATATCGATGGGGATGGAAGAGGGGCAGTTGAAAAGAGATTGGCGTTATTTTTGGCGTTATCTAATGCTCATTTGTTCATTGCTTAGGGCAAATACTTTTGCACCACTCCCCAGCCTGTCAGCGTCACCAGCCCAAACCCAACAAACAGCAGCCCATTGGTCGTCAGATGCAGCGGCCGCGCCCAGGGACGCTTGGGGCTAATTTGGGACGCACTCCAGGCCGACAGCAGCACCAGCGTAACGACCGCCAGCCCGGCGGGCAGGTGCAGAGAGTGCCCCAGACTGCCGTAATAGCCCACCGTGCCAATCAGCCCAACGCTCAACAGCAGCAGCACCAGCACCACCAAAACGCTGCCGATGCCATAGTGCAGCGGGCGCAGCCATTTGGGGCGGGGTTGGCTCGCTTGGCGACTAAACAGCAGCCAGCCACCACTCACCGCCAGCAGCAAATAGGCGGTCAGCGATAGTCCCATTGACCACGCGGCAATTTTCCACAGCCAGAGAAATGAGGGGAGGTTCAAGAGGCGATCGCTCGAATACGACCCTTCCATTATCCTCAGGACAGACGCACTTCGCGCCACCTGCCTAATATTTGTTCATCCCGCACTGAGCGAAGGCTGCTCCAAGGGCGGCAAAAGTATGCCGCATCAAAAAAGGGCAGCTAGGCTACCCCTTTTTGCTAACAGGCGTTTCTCAATTCACCCTTAGGATCGGAGATTCAATCAACCCAGA
>DATNOW010000554.1:0-2447 GCA_036703515.1 Chroococcidiopsis sp. | reverse complement strand
AACTAGGGCTCAGCTACAGCCGCGTCAGTATGCGCGACAGCGATGGCGATGTTTTTGCCCAAGATGCCCAGGGCAACCCGCTGACCGTCAGCAGTTCGGGCATCGACGATCTGATCTTGCTGTCGTTCCAAGCGTCCCTCGACCAGCGCGATAACCCCGCCAACCCCAGCAACGGCTCGCTGTTGACCCTTAGCACCGAGCAATCGATTCCCATTGGCAACGGCAATATCTTGCTCAATCGGCTGCGGGCTAGCTACGCCTACTATGTGCCCGTCGATCTAGTCAGCGACGCCTTTAACAACGAAACGCCGCGCCTGCCAGAAGTGGTGGCCTTTAACGTCCAAGCCGGGACGATTTTGGGCGATGCTCCCCCCTACGAAGCCTTTGACCTCGGCGGCGCAGACTCGGTTCGCGGCTATGGCTATGGGCGACTGGGCACCGGGCGCAGCTATGCCCTGGCCTCCGTCGAATATCGCTTCCCCATTTTCTCTCCCGTTGGCGGCGTCCTGTTTGCCGACTTTGCCAGCGATCTGGGCAGCGCCAGCGACGTCATTGGTGAACCGGCTGTCGTCCGCGACAAACCGGGCAGTGGCTTTGGCGTTGGGCTAGGGCTGAGAGTCAACTCTCCATTTGGGCTGATGCGCCTCGATTTTGGCGTCAACGATCAAGGCGACAACGAGCTGCACTTTACCTTTGGGCAACGGTTCTAGCTGAACCTTACTCCGGCAAAGTTACTCAGGCAAGAGCTGCTGTAGCCGCTGAATTAGGGGATCAGCTTGACGCTGTTTGATTTGCTGATAGGTGGCGACGAGTTCATTCGCAAACCGATTTTCTATCTCATCGGCCTCTGGTCGTGAAGAGCACTGCTGATAAAGTTCCTGCGCCTGCCGAGACTGGAAGAGCGTGGTGGCCAAATCGCGCAGCAAGGCTTCGTCTAGCGCTGGGCAATTGTCTTGAAATTCTACATTGGTGATCAGTTGCGCCTTGGCTTTGTGTCGCACCAAGGTGCGCATAGGATAGGCACCACCCACTGGGTTACTCATGTTTCGCTGCTCCAATAACAACAGGTCACCTTCTCAGCGTATCTTTACCCAGTATCAGATACATCTATAGAGAGGATGCCTGCCTACCGGAGGAGATCTCTGGCATGAAGATATCTCGCCCTTGGTAGTGTTGTGATCCAGTCAGTAGATCAATAGCCTGGTTGGAGCCTCCACGATGGGGCATAGTTTGCGCTGTAATCCCACTATAGCCAAGCGGCATAGCCTATTACAGCCAAAGCAGCAAACGGTGAATCCATCTGCGTCCTTTCCGTGGGGTGGATGAGAATTAGAAATAGAGTGCCTTAAAAGGGCATCGTTGTTATCGGAGATGACGAAAAACTTAAGGGAAATTGAAAAACGGCCGGTGTTGCTTTATGGAATTTGCATTATAGGACTAGCATTACAGGACTGGCACGGCAGGACTGGCACTACACGACTTGCAGCATGGGCACCTCAAAATAGCCAGAAGAGGCTTTAATTTGCTGCAAACTCACTAAAACTTGGAGCCGATAGAGTCCTGCTTCGGCGATCGCCATTTCGGGAAATGAGGCGTGATAGCGGCGGGTTTGCCCGACTCGTTCGGTTGTGACTACTCGGCTCAAGGGAATGATGTGGCCGGTGCTGCGATGGCGAGCAAATACCTGGGCCATATAGCTAAAGGATGCCGTGGGGCTGATTTCGGCGGCTCCCGTCAGCTCAAATTCGGCGGTGAGGCTAAAGGGGTGATGACTTTGTAGCGAATTGAGAAACGCTTGATTGACCCGATCGACGACCATGGGGGGGTAACCGTTGGCTTGGCTACTGGTATTACCGTTGGCTTGATTGCTGGTTTGACTATGGGGCGGCTGGAGGATTTGCAATTGGTGAATCTGAATCGCCAATGGCTGTGGGCCAAACAGGTGCTTAGATAGGTCGTCAGATAGGGGATTCGATAACGGTTCGTCCAGTGTCGAGACATGCGCCGGTTGAGCCGTGTCGAGCGGCGTCAGGTAGCTAGTAATCCAATCTTGGAGCTGAGTCGTCTCAACGCTCGACCAGGTGGTGGTTTGATCTAAGGCGATATCGTGAACCACGGTTTGGTAGTCGATGCGTTGGTCGATGACGTGACGCTGCACGGTTAGGGTAAAGGACGCGACGGATTGCCAGTCTGTTGTAGGAGGTATGGCGTCTCGGTTGCTTTGGGCGATCGCCTCCTCGGGTTGCCCTGCCTCGTTCTCCGCCGGGCGTACGGCATCGTTTGCTGTTGGCTGTGCTGCCTCGTGCTCCTCTGGCCGCGCTATATCGTGCCTCCCGGATGCGTCTAATTCACCTAATTCACAGGGAACAGGCGGATTGGGTTGGACGGGCGGTGTCGTCGACTTACGCGATCGCCGTGTGGCGCTTGTGGGTTTTCGCCCTGAAGGT
>DATNOW010000553.1:0-2760 GCA_036703515.1 Chroococcidiopsis sp. | reverse complement strand
GACTTTGACAACGATGGCTACGAAGAAATTTTCTTTAACAACATCGGCCAGCCCAATCGGCTATTTGGCTGGCGCGACGGGCGCTGGACAGAGTTGGATATTGGCGATGCCCTAGAGCCCACCGGCTTGGGCACCGGAGCCGCCGTCGGTGACTTTAATGGCGACGACCAGCTTGAACTAGTGATCGCCCACGGTGAATCGGGCCCCCAGCCGCTCTCGCTCTACTATCCCGCCCCCAGCGCCCATCACTGGCTGCGGATTATCCCCCTGACCAAGCAGGGTGCCCCGGCCCGAGGGGCAGTGGTGACGCTCGTAGCAGGCGATCGCCATCAAATTCGCGCCATTGATGCAGGCAGCGGCTATCTCTGCCAGATGGAACCCGTGGCCCACTTTGGGCTGGGAGCAAGCGATCGGGTTGACCTCGTTGAGGTGCGCTGGCTCGATGGCACGTCCCACAAGCTGACCCATCCCGCTGTGGATCAGGTAATTCACGTGGCCTATCCGGGCAGTTGAGGGCAGGGATATTCAGACCTCCAGGGTTTTAGAAACCTTGGTGGTCTGAATGTTCATGCCCTCAACTGCCCGGATAGGCCACGTGAATCACCTGATCCACAGCGGGATGGGCCAGCTTGTGGGACGTGCCATCCAGCCAGCGCACCTCAACGAGGTCAACCCGATCGCTTGCGCCTAGCCCAAAGTGGGCCACGGGTTCCATTTGACAGAGATAGCCGCTGCCTGCATCGATGGCGCGAATCTGATGGCGATCGCCTGCGACTAGTGTCACCACCGCCCCTCGAGCCGGGGCACCCTGCTTGGTCAGGGGGATAATCCGCAGCCAGTGATGGGCGCTGGGGGCGGGATAGTAGAGCGAGAGCGGCTGTGGGGCCGATTCACCGTGGGCGATCACCAGTTCAAGCTGGCCGTCGCCATTAAAGTCGCCGACGGCGGCTCCGGTGCCCAAGCCAGTGGGCTCTAGGGCATCGCCAATATCCAACTCTGTCCAGCGCCCGTCGCGCCAGCCAAATAGCCGATTGGGCTGGCCGATGTTGTTAAAGAAAATTTCTTCGTAGCCGTCGTTGTCAAAGTCGGCGGCGATTACCGTGCGCACCCGCGATGGGCGCGATAGGGCCGAGCTAGCCACATCCCGAAACTTGCCGGCCTCCTGCTGCACAAAGAAGCGATGGGGCCCTTCCCAGTTGCCATAGACCAGATCAAAGCGGCCGTCGTTGTCGGCGTCGAGGACGGCAATGCCGCGCCCGTTTTCGTGAACATCGCAAATATTGGCGATCGCCGCCACATCTACAAAGGTGCCATCGCCCTGGTTGCGAAACAAAAAGTTAGCGCCATTTTCATTAGCCGCAAAGATATCCATCCGCTCTGACACCAGCGGCAGCGCCACCAGCGCCCGCCCGCCCGTGACCAGATCGAGCCCAGCTTGGGGGGCCATATCCGCCAGCATATTGTCGCTGTTGAGTTCATAAAGCCGAAACGGGCCGCCGTAGTTGGCCACCAAACAGCCATAGCGGCCGTCGCCATTGCGATCGATCCAGGCCACTGAGCGCCCGGCCGTTAGGTTAAGCGCATCCAGGTTTTGCGGTATTGAAAACAGGTCGCACCAAGCGCCCCCCTGCCAGTCAAACAGGCGATCGCCAAACCGCTTGCGTCCGCCAAAGGTATCGGTATTGAGGACATAGACCTCCTCGCGCCCGTCGCCATCCAAATCGCCCGCCGCCACACCAATCGCCCGCCGCCCAACATCGGCTAGGGTCGCATCGGCAATGTCAGCAAACCCGCTCCCCGTCCACTTCAAGACCAAGTTGCGATCGCCAAACCCAGCCACAAATAGCTCAAACGCGCCATCGCCATCCATATCGGTAACGGCAATGCCATAGTTGAGCTGGGTAGGGTTGTCGAGCAACAGAGCGCTTTTATCAATAAACATGGACGCTGCACGGTAGATACGAATGATTGAATTCTCTCACCAGTACCCCCCAATCGGCCCAGCATTCATAAATCAGCACTAAAGCAGCGTTCATGAGCAATCAAACCGTCGATCTTCGCCACTCACACCGCAGCTTGCTGTAGACATAGTCATCCCACAATTGACCGTCTAATTCATGGTGTTCTCGCAACACGCCATCGCGATGAAACTGTAGTTTTTCGAGCAGCTTGATCGATGGCTGATTAAATGCAGCCGTTTGACAATACAGCTTATTCAAATCGGTTGTAGAAAATAACTCATCCATAGCTAGCGTTAGCATCTGAGTGCCAATTCCCTGCCTGCGCCATTGCGGATTGACCGTATAGCCAAACTCAGCCGAACGGTTGCGAGGATTGCGATCAAAATAACGAAAACGCCCTACTGGCAGGTCAACCCCATCGATAAAAAACGCCAGCGTCACAACCTCCTGACTGGGCGGCATTCGCTTCCCCTCAATCACCGGCCGACAAGTTTGTTCTTCTAAACGTCTGCCTTGATTCCAGCTCGAAAATGTCAAGGCATGTTGCGAAGATGCTAGCTCAAATCGCATAATCAAATCGCATGCTAACGGTCGTGTTTAGCTGCTGCTGATAACCTTTGTTGCAACACCACCCAACTTTGTCAGTCCGCTTTATCTGGGTTGTTAGATCGCGACAGACTTCGCGATCTTTGCAATCAATCGCAATGCTTCATTCACAGAAGCTGAGTCTCGGAAGATTTCTGCTACATCTGGGTCAAGAACCACAACATTACTCGATTGCATATAGGCTTCATAATAC
>DATNOW010000552.1:0-3648 GCA_036703515.1 Chroococcidiopsis sp. | reverse complement strand
AGTACGGCACTTCCCCGAATTTTGAGAGCAAGCTATCAATTCCTCCTATGGGCTGAATCGCGTGAGCATGTCGTGTTTGCGCGATTCCCTGAAAAGCTCCTAAAGTCTCCTAAAATCTCCTAAAGGCTAGGGATGCTCCAGCGGTGACTTTTTTCTACAATAGTACTGCCGCACGTCAGGGCACCGGCCTAGTGCTTTGCAATAGAATTTTTACAGAATGCTTCTAGAGGCTAGTCGCTGCTCCAGGGATCGGGCAGAACGTCGGGAATGGGGAAGCCTAGACCTTTACCGGCTTGGGTAACTTCGATGTAGATGTGTTCGAGGCGAACGGGCTGGCGCGAGACAGAATCGAGGGGGATGCCATCGAATCGTTGGATGATGTCGCGTAGGTCGAGCAGTTCGGGGATCCAAAAGATCAGGTCGCTGCCATAGCGGCGGGGGGTGAAACCATGCCGGTGTCCCCGGGCGATCGCCTCTTGCTCTTGGGAGGTTTGGATGGTGACGATTTCTTTGGCCGGGATGCGTTGGCGCAGGGTATCGAGCGATCCCTCGGCAATAATGTGACCGTCTTTGAGAATGCCAATGCACTGACAGAGACGTTCGGCTTCTTCGAGCATGTGGGTGGTCAGCAGGGTGGTGATGCCCTGGTGTCGCAGCTGGCGGATAAATTCCCAGATTTCGTAGCGGGCTTCGATGTCGAGGCCGGTGGTGGGTTCATCAAGGATGACGAGCTTGGGCTGATGGACGAGGGCGATCGCAATGCTGAGGCGGCGCTGCATACCGCCGCTGAGGGTTTCGACTGGGCTGTGGGCCCGATCGCTTAGGTTGACGGCCGCGAGGCACGTTTCGATGCGCGATCGCTGCTGCGCACCGGGCACTCCATAGATGCGGGCAAAGAAGGCTAGGTTTTCGGCACAGGTGAGCGAACGATAGAGCAGATTGTCTTGGGGGACGACCCCAATTAAGGGCTTGGTGGCATTGGAAACGGGTCGCCCATTGATCTGCACGGTGCCGATATCGGGGCGCAGGACGTTGCAAATGATATTGATCGTCGTGGTCTTGCCTGCCCCGTTGGGGCCAAGCAAACCGTAGACCTCACCAGGGGCGATCGCAAACGAGAGATCTTGCAAAACGGCGCGTTTGCCGTAGGTTTTATTCAGTCTTTCAATCCGCAACATGCAATTGTGCCTAAATTTTGCCTATCTCCTAAAGCCGCCGTTCTACCCAGATCATCCGCCGATAGGACAGCCAACCGGCCACCACCGTGCCTAGGGCAAACAGGGCTAGAAACCAAAAGTGAGGGGCGATCGCCTCCCAGTCGTCGTTGCTGGCCAGCACCCCAGTCAGCGCGAGATTCATGTGATAGATGGGGTTGTATGCCGCTAAGTTCAACAGCGATTGGGGAAATAGGGAGGTGGGCAAAAACACACCGCCCAAAATCAGCAGCGGCACGCCAAAAGCCGCAACTAGGGCGTTGACATCTTCGGTGCGGCGGGCAAACTGGGTGCCCAAGACAAACCCCACCCCAACGTAGGCGGCGATGCTCAGCAGGATGATCAGCCCTGCCAGCGGCAGAGAACCCTCTAGAGATGCCCCCATCAGGCTGGCGAGTAGGTAAACCACCAGGGTCTGCCCAACGCCAATGCAGGTATGGGCGACGAAGATCCCCAGAAAATAGGACGTGCCGCTGAGGGGCGAAATAAATAATCGCTTGAGGGTTTGCTGTTCGCGTTCTGAGACGACGGTAGAGACACTGCCCCCCAGGCAGCTAAAAAACAGGGCAGCCCCCACTAGCGTCGGCGGCGCGGCATTTTGGAAGGCCTCAGCCGTCGTTAGCTGGGCCCGCTCTTCTAGAATGAACCCGTTGAGTAACAGTACCGAAATCGGAAAAATCGCCCAAAAAATCAGCGATCGCCGCCGCCGCCCCAGTTCTGTTAAAATCCGCTGGGCCACGGCCAGCGTTTCTCGCCCATAGCTCGACCAATGCTTCATGCCCATGGGTATCCAACCCCTCTGCCTTGACCTAATCTGGCGATCGCCCGCCTATTTGCCATTCATTCATTCATCCATCGCCCATCGCCCATCCACCCATCCACCCATCACCCAGCCCTAGAGTCAGGCTAACGCGATCGCTACCAGCCCTGCAAACGATTGATTAGCCGGGATAGCGCAGTTGGACTTGGATAGTCGTGTTGCTTCCTACCACCAGCACCGAGGCTTCGCCAAAATTGGGCGGGCCGGTGCGGCTAGCGGGATTGTTGGAAAAGCCGTAGCCTTCGGAGGGAATGCCGAAGGGGCCGCGATTAAGCTGCTGATCGCCATTGAGATCGTGGTAGAGGGCGATCGCGTAGCTGCCCGCTGGCAAATCCCCAAAGGTGGCCGTAAAGGGTATCCCGATTTGGTCTGGGGCCGGTGGGGCGATCGTCAAACACTCGCGCCGCACCATGCCCTCTTCACCATTGGGAAACCCCTGACCACTGGCAAAAATCTTGACGCATACGCGGCCCTCTGCCGTTTGCAGCCCGTCAACTACCACCGTCAGTTGTCCAGTGGTTTGAGGGCTAGGATGAGCGGGAGGAATGCTTTGGGGCGTGCTTTGGGGAGTCGGCTCGTTGGGCGGGTTGTCTTGGGCAGAGACTGCCGTTGTTAGCCCTAGGGTGGCGATCGCCGCCATCACTACACCCGCCCCTGCCATTCTAGAAACCATCCGCTTACTCACGCTCACATCCTTACTGTTTAAAGATTACTTAACTGCTTAACGCTTATTTGACGCCTGTTATCTAATACCTGTGCCCCTAGTGCTCTGTCAAATCTAAATTTGTAGGTTGGGTTAGCGACAGCGTAACCCAACAAAACTCTTGAATCTGTTGGGTTTCACTTCGTTCTACCCAACCTACGCTTACCCTAATTTTTAGGCTTGACTGTGCCCTGGTTCCGATACCTAGATTTTTAGTGAATTTTAGCGATTTACTAACGGATTATGCAGGAATTGGTGCAGTTGGGCCTCCCCGCTTCCATAATGATCGGGTGGTTATCAAATGACACTATGACCTTTACGTATCTTCGTATAGTGCATTTTCAAGACACCGATGCGGCTGGGGTGGTCTATTTTGCCAATGCGCTGGCGATCGCCCATGAGGCCTATGAGGCGTCTCTCGTGGCGGCGGGCATTGACCTTAAGGCGTTTTTTCGCGATCCTGAGCTGGCGGTGCCCATTGTTCATGCCAGCGTTGACTTCATGCGCCCGATGTACTGTGGCGATCGCCTCCAGATCTACCTCAAACCCCAGATACTCAAAGACTACAGCTTTGAAATTGACTATGCTATCCACACTGACAGCGACACCCAGCCCCTCCTCAGCCGCGCCATGACCCGGCATGTCTGCATTCATCCCAGCAGCCGCGCTAAGCTCGATATTCCCAAGCCGTTGCAGCAGTGGCTCCAGCAAACTCGGGGGCTTTAAGCTGCATTTTACGAGAGGCGTTTACCTTGCATTCCAAGGGAGTTTTAATTGACCGATGGCGGCGTGATGTAATGCACTGTCACGGGTTGATCGAAGCCCTTGAGAGTGACCTCGCGGCGCTGGCAGTGGCAGTTGCCGATCGTTTGAGTCACCCTCTCGTCTTGGAGCATTTCCTCCGTGATGGC
>DATNOW010000551.1:0-4425 GCA_036703515.1 Chroococcidiopsis sp. | reverse complement strand
GACCCGCCGCCACGCTAAACAGATAGCGTCGTTCACCCTCCGCTTTGCCCTGACGTAGCTGCACTGCAAATAAAGCCAGCGATCCTGAGCGCACCAGCCAATTGCTGTGGGGATCGTCGAGAGAGAGCAGGGCATTGCTCCGCATCGACTGTGGAGCGATCGCCATTTGTTGCTGTGCTGCGTCCATATTTCCGTTCACCTATTCCCTTCACTGAGAATTAACTGGGCATAGTAGCCAGATTGCTGCCACAGCGCCTCGTGAGTGCCCCGCTGCACCACTTTGCCGCGTTCTAGGACGATAATTTCGTCGCAGTCTCGGATGGTGCTGAGCCGATGGGCGACAATCAGGCAGGTGCAGCCCCGCTGTCGTAGCTGTAAGTCAATAAAGCGCTCAGACTCTGTATCTAAGGCGCTCGTTGCTTCATCCATAATTACAATCGAGGGTTGGTTGACGAGGGCTCGGGCAATCTCTAGCCGCTGTCGCTGTCCACCGCTAAGATTGGCCGCCCCTTCGAGCAGCGATGCATCATAGCCCCCCGGCATGGCTAAAATTACATCGGCGATCGCTGCTTCCTGACAGGCTTTTTGCAAAGCGGCATCCGGCACCGTTGTATCCCACAGCGTTAAGTTGTCGCGGACGCTGCCTGAAAATAGCAAAATATCTTGCTCAATCACAGCGATCGAGTTTGTCAAAACCGGGCGAGGAATGTGCGATCGCGGGATGCCGTCAAAGTAGATTTCACCAGACCACGCTTGAAACAATCCAGCAATAACTTTGGCTAGCGTTGATTTACCCGAGCCGCTGCCGCCCACTAAGGCAATCCGCTGCCCTGGTTTGACCGAGAGGCTAAAATCCTCGATCAAGGGTGGTTCGAGGCGACTGTAGCCAAAAGTAATGTTTCTAAGGTCGATATACCCCTGCAATCGATAACTTGGAATTAGCGGTTGAGAATTTATAGATTGAGAATTTATAGATTGAGAATTTGCGAGTTCGGAATTTATAGATTGGGAATTTATAGACTGAGAATCTACAGACTGAGAATCTACAGACTGAGAATTTGTGAATACCTGTCCGTTTAATTGTGGCTCTGGCTGAATTTCTGGCTGAATTTCTGGTTGAATTCTGGGGGATGTGCTTGCTTCAGCTTCCCGCTCATTTTCGGACTGTAGCTGCTCGTCAATCGTGTTACTCAACACATCATCTAGACGCTGTAAATTGCCCTGCAAATCTTGCAGCGTATTGCCAAACCGCACCAATCGATTAACGGGCTGCTGAAAACTAATCGTCAGCATTTGAAAGGCTACAAGCATGCCTACAGTCAGCGAACCGTTAACAACCCGCAATCCGCCAATGGCTAATAGTGAAATAGTCGCTAGTGATGCCAGTAAGTAAGGTAAGACACTCAGTGTTTTAGTCACCAAACCTAACTCTTGCTGGGCGTTAATAGCTTTGGTGTAATAACCAGCCCATCGCGCAAAAAAGTCAGATTCTAAGCCAGATGCTTTGAGCGTTTCCATACTTTGCAAACCGGCGATCGCCACCCCCGAAACCTTGCCATATTCTTGGGCTAGCCTAAGGTTGGCATCAATGCGACGGCGCGAGACCCACTGCAAAACAAACACGTTAATGGCAGAAAAGCAGATGACAATCAGCGTCAGTAAAATGTCGTACTGAAACATGGCGATCGCATAAAATATCACCAGCACTGCACTAATCATCGTTGTCGTCAGACGACCCGATAGCACATCGGCCACCGTATCGTTAAGATTGACGCGGCTGCTAATTTCGCCCGCATAGCGCTGGGCATAAAACCCAATCGGCAGTCGCAAAACATGCCACACAAACCGACTAGACATACTCACTGCTAACTTAATTTTTAATCCCCGCAGATAGCGTAGTTGTAATAGCGTTAATACCCCTTGTAAAATCACCGCAAGCAGAATTCCAGCGAGAATATAGGGCAGCCAGTCTAATTGACCGCTGGCTAAAACATGATCAATAAAAACTTGAGTAAAAACCGGCAGCGCTAAGTTAGGAATAACAAGCAAAAATCCCGCTAAAATGCAATAAAGCAGCGCACCCATTGAGCCCCGTAAACGACGCATCAAGGCAGCGATAATGCTGGGCTTTTGACCCCCTGGCTTAAAGTTTTCACTCGGCTCTAAGACTAAGACAACGCCCGTATAACCTTCATCAAAATCTTGGTAGGAAACAGTCACAGCCCCAGCAGCCGGATTGTTTAAATACACGTGATCTTTACCAAACCCGTCAACCACTAAAAAGTGATTAAAGTGCCAAAATATAATGAAGGGAGGGCGCAACAGTTGCAGGCTTTCTAGGCTTTTCTTAAACCCTTTAGCCATCAGCCCATAATTTCTAGCCGCTTTGAGGATATTAGCCGCTGTAACCCCATCCCGAGATACACCGCAGGCTTCGCGCAATTCTGCAAGCGGCACATTTTTATTGTAATAACCCAAGATCATACCTAATGCGGCCGCGCCACACTCGACTGCCTCCATTTGCAGCACGGTCGGTGTTTTGACCCGAATAGGTTTAGCCTTAAAAAGGGAAGAAAGTGGGTTGATAAACATTAGCGGGAAACCTTAGCGGGAAACGTCAATAAAGGGAAAAGCAAAAGCGATTGGTGCTTTTTGAGCAAGCAAAATTCGAGCCGTTGCCGTCATTCCTGGCGCTAATGCTGCTTGTTCACTTTCTGCTTGCTCATTTACAGCAGTAGAGCCGCTGTTAGTGCCTTGTATTGAAGAGTCTTGTATTGAAGAGTTTTGTAGGGGAGAATCTTGTGTCGAAGAATTTGGCTCTAGCTCAACCAAAACTTCGATCGACTCTGTTTCTAGTAAATTTGATGCTTTTGCCTGACGTGCGGCGTCTAATGTTGTTATAGGTGAATCTGAAACAGCCTTGACGCGACCCAAAATCTTATCTTGCTCAACCCCATCAGGAATAATCGTTACGGCCATTCCCGGTTGAATTTGGGTTCTTTCAATGCCGTCAAAATAAATTAATCCAACCAGCTTGCTGGATGAATTGCTAGGACGAACAAGAATACCTTTACCAGTGGCGGTGATCGGAATACGCCCAACAATGCTCCAAACTACAGTTAACAGCACAAGTGATCCTAAAGCGGCCAAAGACAGCCAGCTTCTGGGATTGACCACCTGCATCAACTGATCTAACTGCTCTGGAGACGACAGCCGCTCCAACGATTTTTGCCGAAAAATATTGTCTTTGGGATTAGTATTCATCACTTTATAGCGCTTTATTTAAACCACACCCAGTTGCTTGAGCATCCAGTTAAATCTAGCTGCTCCTTGGGCGACTTGAGCTAGCGAATCGAGATTGAGCTCGTCGTCATATTGGATATCGTTGTCCATGCCATCTCCCATCGTTTCTGCTTGATGGTAGACCTGCTGAGGACAGCCCATTAGCCCAATTACCGTCTGCCAATTCTCAGCAAGCTGTGTGGCTAAAACTCGATAAAATCGTGATGCAAATCCCATATCTTGCTGCAATTTTGTGACGAGTTGCGATCGCGGAATTGATAGCACCAACGATTCACTAACGGCGCGCACCGTTACAGGTGCCGGACTAAATTCTAAAAAGTGGCTAGCTCCACTCATCTCTCCCCGAGATAAATAACCCAGTACTTTTTGTGCGGTGGCGGTTTCCTCTGCACATTCAAAGCACAGCATCAGAGGATGGGTTTCTTCCTGACAGATCCCTACAGATAGTCTGCCGTCGAGTACAAAGTAAAGGGCATCGAGAGGTCTACCCGCCTGCACAAGAATTTTGCCCGCAGGCACTTTTTCTAAATGTCCTGTAGTCATCAGCCAGTCCACATCACTATCGCGCAATTCGCCAAAAATCAGCAGAGCTTCCTTGACGGGCTGATTGGTGGCTGCCCGCAGTTGATTTGGCATTGCCAATACCTGTTGCAGTCGAGCAGAGAGGATCAGGGCGATCGCCCGATAAAAGTGAGTACTAAAATTCAGATCTTGCTGGAGTTTGGCAATGAGCTGTGACTGCAAAATTGACAGCACAATTGAATCTTTCGCAGCCTTAACAACGACATTAGCAGGATGAAGACTTAATAGAGGCGTTTCGCCAATCACTTCCCCCCGCGAAAACTGGATAATTTCCTGATCTGTATTTGTGCTGGTATTTTCGCCATCACAGCTATCTTGAGGAATACTCAAAGATAAAACTCCATCTAGCAGCAGACTAAAAGACTCAGGTTCTTGCCTAGCTTGGAGCAATGTAGTATGGGCTGCAACTCTCCGCTGCTGCCCTGTGGCAATCAGCCAATCGAGATCAATATTACTCAATTCCTTTAGGAAAATAGTTGCCATAATCTTGCTGCGTTTCTTCAATAGCCAACTTTTTCGATCGCTTGCGTGGGATTGTAG
>DATNOW010000550.1:0-2072 GCA_036703515.1 Chroococcidiopsis sp. | reverse complement strand
AGGATTCGAACCTGCGACCAATCGGTTAACAGCCGACCGCTCTACCACTGAGCTACTGAGGAACGCGAATCTAATCGTAGCAGATCGGGTCGCCCCTTTGGCAAGGGGTAAATCAAATTTTTGAAAGTTTTTTTCAAAATTGGCCACACGCTTAAGGTTTGGGCGTTTTGCCGCCAAAGCGTAGCTCGGTGAGGCGCTGGCGGGCTGACGGATCGAGGGAATTCATCAAAAACCGGCCCGAGGTTTGGCTTTTGGTCTTTTGCTTGCTGCGAATGCGATGGGCGATCGCCTCAATGTCAGATTGCAGTTGCAGGGCCGACAGCCACTCTGCCCCATAGCCCTTGACCGTAAGCTGCTGGGCCCGGTCAGAGGTGGCCACAATTAGCCGTTGCTCAAACCGGCGCAGGTCGTGACGAAATTTGGCGCAGGTGATCTCGATGTAGGTATCGGCCGTCTGCAAAAAATCGGTGTAAAAAACCGATAGATTTTGAGTAATGACTTCGCGGTTGCCCGGTGTGCCCTGATATTGGGCATCAAAAATAACTTCGGTGTGGTATCCCTGGTAGGCGCTGTATCCCGCTAGGGCCTCCACTAGCTCTCGCCGGGATGCTTCTAAGCCGTCGCGATCGCGCGTTTTTTTGAGACCAGCCCACGCCCCGATGACGTTGTAGCCATCTACGAGCAATAGTGCTTCAGGAGCAGAGCGTGGCATAGGGGCAATCTTTAAATCAACATTACAGTTTGGATACTCGCCTATCTATTATGATGCCGTGTTTGATTGCAATGTGTAAACTGCAATGCGTAAACGATGATTCTCTTTATACTTGATTTGGCTGGTGTGGTCGTGTTTTCCGTTAGCGGGGCGTTAGCGGCCGGGCGCAAGCAGCTCGATATCTTGGGTGTGGCTGTGATCGCGGTGGTCACAGCGATTGGCGGCGGCACCCTGCGCGACCTGCTGCTCAACCGCCATCCCGTCTTCTGGATTCAAAATCCGCGCTATCTGCTGGTAATTTTGGCGGCAACGGGCGCGACGCTGCTCTATAGCCGTTTTCGACATCCGCCCAGTAAGGCGCTGCTGGTAGCCGATGCCTGCGGGCTGGCGCTGGTGTCGATTAGCGGGGCGCAATTGGCCGAGCAGTCTACGTCGTCAGGCATCATCATTATCGTCATGGGGACGATGACGGGCGTGGCGGGCGGCGTCCTCCGCGATGTGCTGCTGGCCGAAATTCCGATCATCTTTCGCCCAGGGACAATCTACGCCACCACGGCGATCGCGGGTATTGCCACCTACCTGCTGCTGCATCGACTGGGGTTAGACCGAGCGGTGGCGGGCGTGATCGGCATGGGGGCGATCGCCCTTTTGCGGCTGGCCGCTATCACCTGGGGGCTGTCGCTGCCGGTCTTTAGCCTGCCCGAACAGGATCCCACACCACCCCGCCCTAAGTCATAGGAGCGGTCATATAAGCAAGCCATTGGATCACCATCGCACAAACCAATCATCATCGCGGGGGTTGTAGCGGCAGGGATAGGGTAGGATGAAAGCTGAACCGGGAACACGTTTTCACGCCGCAGACATCCATGGAAATTCCGACTCTGACGCTACTGGTCTATGCCGCTCTTGGTGGTGCCTACTTGGTCGTACTGCCTGCGTTCACCTTCCTTTATCTAAAGGGGCGCTGGTATACCGCGGGCTCCATTGAGCGCTTGCTGATGTATTTTTTGGTTTTTCTGTTTTTCCCCGGCTTGCTGTTGTTTAGCCCGTTTCTTAACTTCCGCCCTGCTAAGCGCCAGATTCCGGCTTAGGGTTAGCTCGATTAAGTTAGAGAGCCGTAGCCTCTATAGACGCAGCGTTAGAGGGGTTGGGTGCCACCGTAATGCATCCAATCCTTTACCACTGTGGGTCAGGCGATCGCCATCCTATGGTGCCTGTCGCTGGGCGATTCGGATCGATCCTAACTGTTTTGTTTGATTAGCTCGGTCTATGCCCGACCGCTTAACGATGCGACGAATTGACATTATCTGGATTGGCTTGGGGATCTTTGGGGGCGGCGGTGCGCTGTACCTCGTGCTCA
>DATNOW010000549.1:0-2178 GCA_036703515.1 Chroococcidiopsis sp. | reverse complement strand
GACGCTGCAAAACCGTCATGAATCTACTGGCACAGTGCAGGGAGTCATCAGTTAAGCAGCTATCAAGTCAACTAGGGCTAGACTGGCACGCGACTTGGTGGGTGGTGCGGTTCTTGGCATCGGCTGGCATTGTCGAGCAATACGGCCACAGCGTTTCCCTGAGAAAACCCCTATAAGCGAGGCATGGCGATGAGCAGATCTGTAAGGCTAGCTGAACGATTCCCAAAGGACGGTTACACCGGCTGGTTGGTCACCGGCTTTCGGCTGATCTTCAGGGTTGACCTGTTCCACTGGCGTCTGTGCCCCCGATTTAGTTGGGACGACGGACGCCCGATCATTGCGTGGTTCTGCCTGTCGTTGCGGTTTGAGCCTGTCCTGAGTTCACCAAGCGTGAGGAGATAGAACATGAGTTTGTATGAATTGGTGCAAGTTGAATTAGAGGCGATCGCCCTTGAACGCCAACGAACAGAGCAAGCAAAAAAGGCAGCAGCAGAGCTAGAAGCAAAACGGCGCATTGCTGTGATCAAAGAAGAGCTTGGCTCATTCCTTGAGTCTGCTGGCGAAGGTTGGCGCATTGATGGCGATCGCGGGATGGCGTTCACTCGCCTTTATTTTTCTGAGTATCACTGGGCTGTTTTAGAGCTAGAGCGCACCGTCAGTGAGCCGCTTTATGTTTTGTCAATTGAGCCGCAGCGAAGCGATCGCGCCCCAGCCGCTCCATATTATCGAGGTGATACCTATCTAGATCCTCAAAGCCCAGAAATGCCGCAAGCGATCGCCCGCATCGTTGCCGAATGGATGGCTAAACACAATCTCACACTAAAAGCCGGAGGTGAATCATGAGTTTTGCAAGTTGGGAAGAGTGGATTAGTACCGCGCCTGAGCAGACAGCCCCTACCGGATACCCTGACCCCCGTGCCTACCAATGGACGATTCTCGCTAGTTCTGACTCTCGGCTGCTCGGTATGCAGCCAACAGAGCAGGAGGCTTTGGACTACGCAGAGACGCTAAACCAAAGCCAGCAGTTAGTCGGCGAGGTGGCTGTGGCGGTCTTCAAGGGATATCCGGGGATGGTGCTGCCATGAGGATTTTGCCGGGGAAACGATACGTAAACCTGAAAACAGGCGATACCTATACCGTCCTATTGCATGGATACGACAGCGAAGACGGGCAGCAGCGGGTGGTTTACTGTCGATCGCAATCACCGACAAGACCACTAAAACACGCCCTTGCATTGCTGCTAATTCAGATTGCCGAGCTGCTGCTAGATGCTGAAGTTTGGGTTCGTCCGTTCAGCTTATTTCAGCAAAAGTTTAGAGACGAGTAACAGCAAGACGGCAAACAGCAAACCCCCGGCGATCGCTTTGATGCCGGGGGGTTCTGTTTTGGGCGTATTCGCCGGAGTTACAGGTCGGATTTGTTTTTGTGTTTTTCTGCAAGGTCGATCAACGCGTCCGCAATTAATCTATGCAGCGCTTTACCTTCGGCGTCGGCCCGCGCTTGGAGTGCTCTCCAAAGATCAAGATTAAGTCGAATTGACTTTAGAGTAGACAAATCGCTTTCAGAAGGCTTCCATAAAGGATCTATTGATTTTCTTGCGTCTACTAATTCTCTGTAATGGAGCTTTGGATCGCAAGCCCTGTGAACTGTACTTTTTGACCTTTTGTCAAGCACTTTATTGCAAACTGGACACTTTCTAGGCTTTTCTTGCATCCCAAGATCTCCGCGTGACCATGATTTAGATAGGCTCTGCGCTGTACTCATTTTTAACAATTGCCATGATGTTGTCGATTGCAGTTTGGCAGCGGCGGCAATACTCGATCGCCGCCGCTGCATCTACTTAGATTCCCGCGATCGCCGAAGCAGTGACGCAAACGCTGGGTTTTTGTGTGCCTCGGAGACGTACTCAGATATCAACCGAGCAAGCGGCTTTCTCAAATAAGTAGCCACCTCGTCTAACTCCTCATAGGTTGTCAGGCTAAGCGTAATTGTCACTGGCTTAGACCTGCGATCGCTTTCGTTTTCGATTTCCGTTTCGTGATCTCCCATACACTTCCTCACGCTTTTGTCAGTCAAATATAGTATAAATCCATGGCAATTCACATTGATCTGCCATAGTTTTGTGCTATATTGCGGTTTATTCGGGGTTGCCACGGGGTAACTACGGGGGAGAAACAA
>DATNOW010000548.1:0-2353 GCA_036703515.1 Chroococcidiopsis sp. | reverse complement strand
CTGCAAGACAAAGAGCACCTGATCATCCGCAACCTCTACGAAACCTACCAGTCGATTTCGGTCGAAACCTATCAGGAAGCCTTCCACGACGCCACCCAGTTTAAGGAAGAATCGATCAGCCTGTTTAACTTTGGCTACGTTAGCCTCACCGAGCGGGCCCGGGCCGAGCGGCTGTATTGGGCCTGCTGTGCCAAAATCCTCGACATCGCCCGGCAGCAAGACTATGTGCCCGACGATCTCGAAGATCTCGAAAAGATCATGGCCTCGATCTACTACATCAACCTGTCGGTGTTTCAATCTGCCCCCGACAGTTGGGCGATCGACCAGCTTTTCCCGATCATGCCGATCCACCGTCTGGGGGAAGAACCCACCCGCCGCGCTACCTTGGCCGACCTAACCTGCGACAGCGACGGTAAAATCGACCAGTTTATTGACCTGCGCGACGTCAAGTATGTGCTAGAGTTGCATCCGCTCAACCCTGACACCACCCCTACCGAAGCGCCGTCGGCCCCGCGCTATCAGCCTTACTATCTGGGCATGTTTCTGGGTGGGGCCTATCAGGAGATCATGGGCAACCTGCACAACCTGTTTGGCGACACCAATGCGATTCACATTAAGCTGACGCCGACGGGCTACCAGATTGAGCATGTGGTCAAAGGCGACACCATGCGCGAAGTGCTGGGCTATGTGCAGTATGACTCGGAAGACCTGATCGAAAACCTGCGTCGCCAAACCGAACAGGCCCTGCAAGAAAAGCGGATCACCCTGCAAGAGTCGCAGCGACTGTTACAAAACTATGAGCGATCGCTCAACCGCTACACCTACCTAGCCCCATAATTTGGGCGCAACGCTGGGTATCGTCAGCGCGACTACACGACAATCGATCACCGCCGGATCTGTTTGAGGGGGCTGGAAAACCCCTCAAATAGATTTTTGTGCCCCTGGTGGCGCTAACCCGCTATAGTTTTGTTTCAAAAGTTTTGTTTCAAAAAAGGTTCAAACTAGCTTCGTTAACCAAACTAGAGAAATGTCCTGACATACCCCAGTCGGCTAGAAAAAGTAGAAAGGCTGATCAATCCCTCCACCGTTTGCCCTCTATTCCATTTGCCCTGTATTCAAAGATTTATTGCTGCACCGCGTGATTGCTGCATCAATTTTCCATCAATTCTGCTACGACCTTAGCCGTCTTACACTCCTCACCTGTTGCTGATTGGGGAAACGTTACCTCTAGAACCCTGCCACCGGAAGCACTTGGGATCGTGGATTAAATCACCTGAAATTCTTGGCTAAGGGCGCACAGCGGTGTGCCCCTACAGAGAACTCGGCGGATAGGAATTATTTAGATTCGCATTTAATTCGCAATCCTTTAGGATCGCAGATTCCCTAAAACCAGATGTTGATGTTTTGAAAGTGCGGCAGCATCCCACTTTTGAAATGTAGCTTGGGGCGATCGCGTCTTCCAGCAGATGACTTTGTGAGAGCAGGTCGTATTTCTCTACCTCCAAAATCAGGATGAATGGCTGCAGAACTTCCCAACCCTTGTCCCGCCTTCGACGATAAGCCCAACCGTTTCAGTGCTTCTGATAGCGCGATGGAAATAAATGATCGCGATTATCAATTGAGCTTGCGCGATCGCCAACTGCGGGCTTTTTTTGAAGGGGCCCTTGACGCCATGCTGATCATGGATGATGAGGGCCGCTACTTGGACGTTAATCCGGCGGCCTGCGACCTGTTGGGGTTGCCCAAAGACTTGCTGCTGGGACGACGTATGGGCGAATTTATCGAAGGTGGCATCTGTCTGGTGGTGCCGCCACCCGATTCTGAGTCTCCCCAGCCGCCACCCGATTCTGAGTCTCCCCAGCCGCCCCAGCGCGAATATCGTTTGCTCCGGGCTGATGGCAGCGATCGCATTGTCGAATGTGCCGCCACTCCCCACTTTTTGCCCCATCGCCACCTGGCCGTGCTGCGTGACATCACCCCGCGCAAATCGCTAGAGCGATCGCTGCAACAGGCCAATCGCGACCTGCAACAGCTCAACCAAGAGCTGGAGCAGCGGGTGGAGCAGCGCACGGCCGAGTTGAGCCACGCCAATCACCAGCTTCAGCGCGAAATTGCCGAACGGCAGATCGTGCAAGATGCCCTGCGCTGCTCCGAAGCCAAACTCAATGACGTGCTCGATAGCACGATCGCCGCCATTAGCTGCGCCCGAGTCTATCGCGATCGCACCTGGCGTTATGAATACATTTCCCAAGGCACCGAGGCCGTGTTTGGGTTTACGCCCCAAGAGCTGATGGCCGACCCCATGCTTTGGATTATGCAGGTGCTGCCCGAAGATCAAGAGACGGTCTTTAGC
>DATNOW010000547.1:0-2131 GCA_036703515.1 Chroococcidiopsis sp. | reverse complement strand
CTCCCAGTGCTGACGGAGTTAGCTGACGGGCTAGGACAGGGAGTTGTCCTTCTTGACGACATCGGGCAATTCAGGGGTCGGACGATCAATCGGTGATGATCGCAGCGTGCCCTAGGTTGTCGATGCGGCAAATGATTCGCCCCAAGTAATTGGTTCCTCCGCTTTGGCGATCGCCCTCAAGCGCTCTCAGGCGCTCTCAATCGGTTTCGGGTAAAATGCGATCGCCAAATTAAGCTGACTTGTGTTTTAGGTTTGGTGTGTTTTAGGTTTAGTCTGTGAGCTTAGTCTAAAAACTTAGTCTATTGACTTGTAACCCAAGCCAGACGCAAGTTTGGATTATCCTACCACAGACCTCCGCTCCCGCTATATCGATTTCTCTGACCGATGATTGCTTGGCCCCACCCTCCGATCATCCTAAATTTCCTGGCGATCTTTGGGCTTAAGGGTTTGACGATGTTGCGATCGCCAGTGGGCCCGCACCAGCCGAATTTCGATGTAGTCGTAGGTGTCGCCTAGGTGCTCGCGGATGGCCTTGAGCGAGGTATCCCCCACGGTGGCGATCGCCGTTTGGATGGTGGCTTGCCGCTCGGTGGGCACTAGGGAATCAAGATCCACCGGCTGCCCGCCTTCGAGCAATAGCCCCAGGTGGTCAAAAATCGTGTTAATGGTCAGACCACGGGCTTTGGCGATTTCAAAGGGCGGTAGCCCCCGCTGATGCAACGCTAGGGTTTGCAGATGGGTGTCAGAGATGGCAGTATTGCTGACAGGCGGCAGGGTGGGGATGGCGATCGCCCCTTGCCCCCGCAGCGTCATCCCGTGCTCTTGGCAAAACTGCCGAATCGGCTCGATAAACCGCGGTCCATACTGGTCGCGTTTGTAGCTGCCGACGCCAGAGATTTTGGCAAACTCGTCCAGGTTTTGGGGCTGTTTGTCGGCCATCTGCCTCAGCGTCGCATCCGAGAAAATCATGTAGGGGGGCACGCCGTTTTCATCGGCAATCTCTTTGCGTAGCGATCGCAGTTGTTCGAGCAGCAGGGCCAGTTCGGTGCTGGGCAGGGCGGTGCCGCTGCCGGCCGCTGCCGTGTCTTGGGAGACGCGGATTTTGACGGTGCGCTGACTGCGCAGCACTTCCCAACTGAGGGCGTTGAGCCGCAAAATCGAATAGCCATCGCTGGTTTCGTCGAGCAGCCCTTGATGCAGCAGCGATCGCCCCAGCAGTCGCCAATCATCAGCCGGGCGATCGCGCCCGATGCCGTAAGTCGATAGCTCGTTGTGCCCGTTTTGCAAAATCCGCTTATCCTTTGAGCCGCGCAGCACATCGACAATATATTTCATCCCAAAGCGCTCTTTGCAGCGGGCCACGCACGACAAAAACTTTTGCGCCTCGACCGTCCAATCTTGCTCAGGCCTGGGGCTGAGGCAGTTGTCGCAGTTGCCGCAGTTGCCCTCAAACCGTTCACCAAAATAGGCCAACTGAATGCGGCGGCGGCAGTCGGTGCCCTCGGCATAGTCCAACACTTGGCGAAGCTGCTGGCGGGCGATTTGCTGCTCATCTTCAAGGGGCGCACCCGTCTGCCGGTCGACCTTTTGGGCAATCAGGTAGTCGATCGAGCGGACATCGCCATAGCTAAATAGCAGCGTACACTTAGCCGGTTCGCTGTCGCGCCCCGCCCGCCCCGACTCTTGGTAGTAGCTTTCTAAATTGCGCGGCAGGTCATAGTGGATCACAAACCTCACGTCAGGCTTGTTGATGCCCATGCCAAAGGCAATGGTGGCCACCATTACCCGCACGTCATCGCGAATAAACCGGGTTTGGTTGTCGCGGCGATCGCCATCACTCATCCCGGCATGATAAGCCAAGGCCTCGATGCCATCTTGCTGGAGCCGAAAGGTGATCTCATCGACCTTTTTGCGGCTGAGGCAGTAGACGATCCCCGACCCCGGCGTCTGCCGGATCATTTGCAGCAAATCGAGGTAGGCGTGCTTTTGCTTAGGGCGCACGTCGTAATACAGATTTTGGCGATTAAAGCTAGAAATATGGATATGGGGCTGACGCAAGCCCAACTGCTGAATGATGTCGTGGCGCACCCGTTCCGTGGCCGTTGCCGTCAGCGCCATCACCGGCACATCC
>DATNOW010000546.1:0-7009 GCA_036703515.1 Chroococcidiopsis sp. | reverse complement strand
GCTGCCCCCAGGGTCTGCTCATAGTTGTAGTAATAGTGCAGTGGCACATCGGCCGCTGGCAGGTCAAGCATCCCTTCATAAAAACGTCTAGCCAACTCTAAGTCAGACACCATAACCGTATGCACCTTAGGTGCGCTGGTTAAAAACATCCACATTGCCCCAGCATAGGCAATCAACAAGAGCACCATGATGCCTTGGGTGGATAGGAGGCCATCCAGGGGCAATGACGGCAAGAAGGACGCTAGTAGATCAATCGGTGAAGCAATCGCAACTGAGACCATGCGCTAAAAAAAATATACAGAATGGTGATATCAGATAAGCCCAATCAGTCTAAAGAGCGTAGAGACGACCATATCTCTAGTGTATCAATGTCACAATAGTTCCATCCATTAGTTCCATTCAATGGCTCTGTTCAACCGGTAAAAAATTCAACCCGGCAAAGAATTCAGCAAAAAGAGAAATAGCTCGAAGGTGCTGGGATTCGCTAGAGTGAACCATAGGACTAGCATCCTAGAGATGACACTGGGTTACGACACTGGGTTATGACACTGGGTTACGACACAGCGCTCTAGCACTTTTGGTATACACAACGGTATACACACTGGGTATGACATCGTGAAAGATGGGGATCAAATGACTGGACAGTTGCTGCTGGTAGACGACGAACCGGGTTTGCGGCAAGCCGTGCAAGCCTATCTCGAAGATAGTGGCTTCACCGTGCATGTGGCCAGCAACGCCCGCGATGGCTGGGAACTGTTGCAGCAAACCTCTCCCGACCTCGTGATCTCCGACATCATGATGCCCCAGGTGGATGGCTACCAGTTTTTAAAACAGTTGCGCGATGATCCCCGCTTTCAGGCCCTGCCCGTTGTCTTTTTGACTGCGCGGGGCATGACCTCCGATCGGATTCAGGGCTATCAAGCAGGCTGCGATGCCTATCTGTCTAAGCCCTTCGACCCCGACGAACTGGTGGCGATCGTATCAAATCTCTTGCAGCGTCGCGCCGCGACTGTCAAAGCAGCCTCCGATGGCGAAACCCCCGATATTTCTGACATGGCCCGCCAGATTGCGGAAATCAAAGCCATGCTGAGTCAGCGGGGCCCGATCGCCAAAACCACCGCCCCTATCAAGATTGACTTTACACCCCGCGAACAAAGCGTGTTAGAGCTTGTTGCCGAAGGGCTGATGAATAAAGAAATTGCCCGTCGCCTCAATACAAGCGTTCGCAACGTTGAAAAATATGTCAGTCGCCTGTTTAGCAAAACCGGCACAAACAGCCGTACCGAACTCGTGCGCTATGCCTTAGAACATGGCTTGACCCAGTGATTGGGGCATGAACTGATAGTTCCAGCCTGATAGGTATGAACTAATAATCCTGAACTCATGATCCTGAACTCATAATCCTAGACTCATAATCCTGAACTAATAGTTATGGACTGATGTCATGACCTATAGAGTGATAATTTTGGCCGACGAATCTTGAGCCGATTAGCTGAAGAAAATAGGGAGCTTACCGTATCCCTATTTTCCGGTGATATCATCGAATATTCCCTCAATGATAGGGCGGCTCAATCGAGGTTTTAATACCGTCTAAACTTCAGGATTCTACGCAATTTCGCCGTAAACTCACCCTTTATGGCTGTAGATTCTCCGTAATGTTACACGAGATCTGGCGATAGACCGAAGGTGGTGACCCGCCGATCAATCGATAATTTCTGACAATTTCCCGTTTTTGGAGCGATGTCATCGCAGAGATCACGACAATTAACGGGATTAGCGGCTTACTTGTTTTGGGTGTCATTCTTTCGTCTCGTTCCTGCTTCCAGAACGCAATGTCCAGATCCCTGCTATTACAGCATTTCAGACATTGTTCCTCCATATCCTGAACTCGTCACACACCGCCATGAAGCCAGAATCGGCTGAATTTAATGCCCAGTATGGGTCATCCTTGAATCCTGGTTTGTCATCTACATTGATGTCTAACGTAGCGATTTCAGAGGATTTGGCGTTTATTTTAGAACAACTGAACTTGGCGATCGCCCTGTTTGATCGCAACCAGATGCTGGTGCATCATTCCCCTGCATTGCAACAGCTTTGGCAACTACCGCTCGACTGGCTGTGCGCTCGCCCTGCGTCACCCAGCCTATGGGAGATGTTAGTTCAGCAAGGCTATTGGTCTGCTAGTCAGCAGCGAGCCGTGCGCCAAGCCCAAACCGCCAGTCACGCCAAGTCATTGCGCCTGACCCAAACCAACGGGGTGACGCTCGATATTCGCTTTACAACAACCCCGTCGGGGCTGCGGTTGATGGTGGTCAACCCCGTTGCCGTCCATCCAGTCACCGCCCATCCAGTCACCACTCAACCCATTGGGATGCCCGCCCTGCCTGAGGCGCTGATGGCAGTACCCAGCGGCGATCGCCATCCCATCGAGCAAGCGTTTTACCATAGCGAAGAGCGCTTCCGCTCGATTGTGTCTAACATTCCCGGTGTGGTGTTTCGCTGCGCCAACGACTCCCAGTGGACGATCGCCTACGTCAGCGATGCGATCGCCGAGCTTAGCGGCTACCCCGCTTCAGACTTCATCGACAACTGCGTGCGACCGTTCAGCAGCATCGAGCATCCCGACGATCAAGCCGCCATCCGCCAGATTGCAGATGACGCCTTGGCCAGCGGCAACCCCTACATCATCGAGTTTCGGATCATCCATGCCGACGGCAGCATTCGATGGGTGCTAGAGCGCGGGCGTGGCGTTTATGACGGGGCAGGCAACCTGCTCTACATCGATGGCGTAATTGTCGATATCACCCGCCAAAAAGAAACCGAAGATGCCCTCCGCCAGGCCGAAGAGCAATATCGCAGCATTTACGAAAATGCGATCGAAGGCATTTTTCAATCGACCCTCGATGGACACTATGTCAGCGTCAACCCAGCCTTGGCCAAAATCTACGGGTTTGCCTCCAGCGATGAACTCGTCACCCAGCTAACTGACATTGCCCATCAGCTTTATGTAGACCCCAATCGCCGGGCTGAATTTCTTAGCCTGATGCAAGAGCAGGGCAAAGTTTCGCAGTTTGAATCTCGGATTTATCGTCGAGACGGCACGATCATTTGGATTGCCGAAAACGTTCAGTCGGTCTGCGATCGCGACGGCAATTTTCTCTACTACCAAGGCACTGTTGAAGACATCACCGCCCGAAAATTTGCCGAAGAGCAGCTATTTATCAACGCCTTCCATGATTTTCTCACCGGCTTGCCCAACCGCGCCCTGTTTATGGATCGGCTGCAAAATGCCCTAGCCCACGTCTATCGCCGCCCCAACACCCTCTTTGCCGTGCTGTTTATCGATCTCGATCGGTTTAAGGTAATCAACGATAGCCTGGGTCATTTAGTTGGCGATCAGTTGCTGATCCACATCAGCCAGCGCCTACAGCGCTGCGTGCGCGTGGGTGATACGGTCGCCCGCTTAGGGGGTGACGAGTTTGCGATTTTGCTCGACGACATCCAAGACATCAACGACGCGATTAACGTGGCCGAGCGCATTCAAGAGCAGCTCACCCAGCCCTTCCAGATCCAAGGGCACGATATCTTTACCAGTGCCAGCGTCGGCATCACCCTCAGTCGCCATCACCAAACCCACGAACCTTACAGCAATCTAGAAGATCTGCTGCGCGATGCCGACATTGCCATGTATCGCGCCAAATATCGCGGCAAAGCGCGCCATGAAATTTTTGATAGCACGATGGATCTCAATGCCCTCAATCAGTTTCAGCTTGAAACTGACCTGCGCCGTGCCCTAGATCGTCAAGAGTTCCAGCTCTACTATCAGCCCATTGTGGCGCTGCCGTCGGGTCTATTGACCGGGTTTGAGGCGCTGCTGCGCTGGCAGCATCCCGATCGGGGGTTGCTGTCACCCTCTGACTTTATCGCCCTGGCCGAAGATACGGGTTTGATCGTGCCGATTGGCGAGTGGGTCATTCGTGAGGCCTGTCAGCAAATCCGCCAGTGGCTAACAGCAGGCATGATTGAAGATACGGCAACGGTCAATATTAACTTGGCCGGGCGGCAGTTGAGCGAGCCTAACTTGGCCGCCCGGGTGCAGCAGATTTTGCAGGAAACGGGCGTCGCCGCCCACACCCTCTGCATTGAGGTGGCCGAAGGCGTGATCATGGAAGATATCGAGGCGATCGCCCACAACCTCCACCAGCTCCAGCAGATGGGCATTCACTGCTGCGTCGATGACTTTGGCGTCGGCTATTCGTCCCTCAGTCGGCTGCACAGTTTTCCGATTGACATGCTCAAAATCGATCGCTCTTTTATTAAGCAGCTCAACACCCGCAGTGAAAACTGGGTCATCATCAAAACCATCTTGAACCTAGCCGCCAGCCTGCACATGCGCGTCACCGCCGAAGGCGTAGAAACCGTCGACCAACTGCTGCAGCTAACCTCTTTGGGCTGCAACTCGGCGCAGGGCTATTTGTTTTCCCAACCCCTCGATGCAGGGGCGATCGCCGCCCTGATTCGCGATCGCCATGGTTATCTCAACGACGCTAGCCCCCGGCGCTATCCCCGCACGATCACTTCAACGCCCTAGCCCACAAAAAACATACGCAGCGTTTGCGTAAATATTCGGATACCTTAAGTCTGTACAAGAACCACAAATAGTTTGTCCTATGGGCTATTAGGGCATTTCAAATTGATCGGATCGCTATTCACCGCATGATAAGCATGTTAGAATTGCGACTTCATTCAGGGAATGGGTGTATCGACCCCCTTTCGGCATTCAACGCAGGGTCTACATAAACGCAAGATTTTTTGAGCCCTCGGCCGGGAATCGCTCTCGTATCAAGCCATTTCTGCAAACTGTCCCACTGCCTTCAGTATCCTTAGCGATCGCTCCGATACAATAGGCACTTGCCCTGAATGTCCTCCATGGCGATACCAAATGGCGATACCGAATGGCGATACCGACTCGTCTACAGCCTAAAGGAGTTACCTAAAGGGTTTGCCTAAAGGAGTTAGTTGAGGCGACACCGTTCTTCGTTTCAACCCTTGCAATCAATCCCAACCCTGGTTACTCTAATCCAATCCTATGGGTTGCCGGAATTGACCCAACCGCGAGTGATGATCTCCAGTGTAATTACGTCTGTGATTGCGTCTGTCACGGTCTCGACACTGCCAACCACCATCGCAAATTACCATCGCACAACTCATGGTTTCCCGGCCACGCCCATGATTTAGGGTTGTGCCGGACACCAGTTCCCTCAAATCAATATCCGCGAGCTCCATATCTGTTCCCCCTGTGCAGTCATGCATAGGTTCTTTTAGTTTCCTGAAATGATGACTAGCGTGAGTTTTGGAATGACCGGACAGCAACTACCTAACCGTCAGGGCTTTACACCTCGAAACCAGAAACGCCTATCCGACCGCGATATCCCTAAGGCCCAAGAGACGATCTATGGCTTTTTGCTGGAAATTGTCAAAATCTGGCCGGCTGAAGATGTATTAACCGAATTCAAACATCTGTTTATTCACCATAGCAATACGGTCAGTTCTGAAACGCTACCTTCACTCTACGAAATCGTATTTGCCAATCAAGAGTTTGAATTTAGAAACACCATTAAACGATCCTGTTATATTCTGATTAACAACTGGGATATTACTCGCAATCATCAGTCCATCCAAACTTTAATTCAGAGTTTTGATGACCCTATTATTCATAAAAACACTCTTTCACCCACCCTACAGCGTCTCCGACACTGGCTGCGATCGTTTATCGCCAGTAAAGACTTTGAAGAACTCAAACTGTTTGCCGCCCGGTATGACAATAGCGAACCCAAACATTGGAGTGAGCGCTACACCTCCTATCTATTGGTACCGCAATACATTGATTTAAATAACCCGCTCGAACAGCGCCAAGCTGCCCGTGCACTCTCCAGAAAGCTGAAGGAAAAATTTAAGTTTGATCTGGCGATGTATACGGCACGTTCTCAAACGACGGTCGCCAAAGAGGAACTGCCGCCTAATCCCACCGCTTTGGGCGATGAAGTGCTGCGCTTGATCAAGGCGATCGTGGCCCGCCGGGGCATGTTTAGCTACCCGAATCTGGCGAATATTTTTGTCAAGCAGATTCAAAACCTCACCTACAAAGACTTCAAAGAAAGCCTAAAAAAATATCTTGTTTTTTCGGTTGAACAAAAACATTCTGCCCAAACCCTACAAAACCAGCTCGCTGAAAAGCTCGATCTACTCTACGTTAACCATCACGATAAGACCGTAGATGAAGCCCTGCTGCTCCGCACTTGCAATCGTGTCATCGAATATTTAACCACTGAAGATCACAGCACGCCTTCGCCTTTATTTGCCTCGCTAATGTCCCAGGGCAATCCATTAACGCTGTCTGTGGTTTTGCTGAAGATCATTTTAATTTGCCGCAATGCCCATACGCATTTAGAAGCACGCATTGCCGATTTGATCATGTACTACAATACGGCTCCCGAAGACGAGTGTCAGTGGATCGTCAATTTCTTTGAGCTATTTAGAATCATGATGGCGATTTATACCGAAAACGTTGAGTTTAATCTGGTCAACATGAATGAGCAGATCGCCCATAGTTCTGGCTCTAGCAATGTACAAGCCGCGATCGCATCGACCAGCCAATTAGACGCCTACCGCATTTTTTCGCAGCCGCGAGTCGATTTACTCGAAGCCGATCAAGAGCCTGACCCCAACGCTTGGGTAGAAGCACCCTTAGAAACCAGCGATGATTAGTCGCTAGTGACTAGCGACCAAAAACCAAGGCTCCATTATTCCATTCCATTCCATTCCCCCCTTAAGCCTTAGCCCCCAGGGCAATGGCGATCGCATCAACCACGCGAGCCACGGGAATAATCTCCAATTCCATCTTGGGATAGGTTTGCCCACCGGGCACGATCGCCCGCTTAAAGCCAAGCTTGGCCGCTTCTTTGAGCCGCAGTTCGAGCTGAGAAACCGTGCGCACCTGCCCGCCTAA
>DATNOW010000545.1:0-2070 GCA_036703515.1 Chroococcidiopsis sp. | reverse complement strand
CCGAGTAGACTTTGGGGTAGACCTCGAACAGAGGATGATCGCCTCCTGGCTGATCACGACAGGGGGCGCTGCGCGATAGTTTTTGCGGCTGGCACGTTACTCTGTCCAGAATGCAGTAGGCTGTATCTGAGCTTTCGATGGTTAACGATGACGACCGGGCTGATTTTGATTGCCGCAATTTTGGTGTTGGGAGGGGTGATTGCCACGATGGGCGATCGCATTGGCATGCGCGTGGGGAAAGCCCGCCTTAGCCTATTTGCGCTGCGCCCCCGGCAGACAGCCACGCTGATTACCATCATGACCGGGGTGCTGATTTCAGCCTCGACCTTTGGGATTTTGTTTGCCATTGACGATCAACTGCGTACGGGGGTGTTTGAGCTTGAGGAAATTCAGCAAGATCTGAGCAGTGCCCGTGAAGAGTTGGGGCGATCGCAATCGGCCCGCAAAAAGGCCCGCACCGATCTGCGCCAGGCCCGCACCGAGCAGCGCACTGCCCAAGAAAGACTGCAACTGATCAACCGCTCGCTGCGGCAGGCGATCGCCCAGCAGCGTGAAACCGAGGCCCAGCTCAAAACGGCCCAAACCAATTTGCAGCAGGCTGAGGCCCAGCGAGTCCAGGCCCAGGCGCGTGCAGCTCAAGAGCAAAGCCGCGCCACCCAGGCTGAGGCCCAGCGCAGTCAGGCTCAGCAGCAAGCCGCCCAGCTGCGTACCGAAATCGAACAACTCCAGCGCGATCGCCGTCAGCAGCTGACCCAACTGCAAGACCTCGAAGCTCAGCGGCAGGATTTGTTACAGGCGATTGAAACCCTAGAGCGCGAATTTCAGGGCTTGCGCCAGGGCAATGTGGCCCTACTGCGCAATCAGCCCTTGGCCTCTGATGTTGTTCGTATTGTGGCACCGAGCGCCGCTACCCAAGCCGTTGACCAACTCCTACGGGAGGCCAACCGGGCAGCGGCACAGCGGATTTTACCGGGCACAGAGAGCGTTGTGGCCCAGGTGATTCGGGTGGCGACGGCCCAGGTCGAAGAAATCGTTAGCCAGATTCGCGACGGCTCTGATTATGTAATTCGCGTCTTTTCTTCGGGCAACTACGTGGTCGGAGAACCCTGCGTACTAGCAGGAGAATCATGCATTCAGGTGTATTTGTCAGCGATTTTAAATCAGGTTGTGTTTACCCAAGGAGAGGTCATTACAGCGATGACCGTCAACCCTGCCGAACTCGATGACCAGCGCTTAGCCGAGCGGGTCAGCCTGCTGGTGGCGGCTCCCCAACTGCGGGCCCGCCAGGCCGGAGTCTTAAATGACGATATTCAGATTGCGGGCGGACGGGCAGAAACGTTGCTCAGCTTCTTTGATCGCCTCAATCAGCTCCAGCAGCCGGTAGAGATTCAGGCGGTGTCTACAACAACGGCCTATACCGCTGGCCCCGTTCGCATTGAGCTATTTGCCGTGCAAAATGGTCAGGTGCTCTTTGGCACCAATGCAGATTAGGGATAGATTAGGGAGCGTGAATTTAATAACCTGTCCCTAGCGATCGCGCTTGGTTGATCCAGACCACGACTTCCTCTAGGGGCGGGCACAGGTCTTCGCGCTGGAAGGTGGCTACATAAAATTTCAAGATTTGGCGATGGACGCGATGCACCGGCATCTGCCCGAGCTGAGACGATGACGCAATGCCTGAATGGAGCAATAGCCCGCAATATTGACAGCCCACGGCTGGAATGCGGGCCAGATCGGCGAGGGCGGCCCACTTGAGCACGTGCTGAATGTGGATCTGAAGCTGGGTCGCAAGCTGCTGCTTTTGGGGTTGCGATCGCGTTTTTTCCAGCAACTGCCGCGTGGTTTGAATGCCCTGATGCATCAATTGAGCGCAATGGTCGGCGCTCAACCCCGGCAGGTGACCAATGGGCCAGTTTTTCGCCAAAACTTGTTTCGCCAAAACTTGCCTCACCAAAACGTGCTTCACCAAAATTTGCGTGGCGAAAACCTAGCGATCGCCCCTCTTCTGAGCAGGTCTGATCGCTAAAGCCGCCAGTGGCAACATTTCTGATTCTCTGTAGTCTGATCCTA
>DATNOW010000544.1:0-4645 GCA_036703515.1 Chroococcidiopsis sp. | reverse complement strand
ATCCCCGCCTGGCTGATTGGTGAAGTGATCCCCGGATCGGGGGATCTCATGATGACCATTTAAGCGGCAAATTTAAGGAGATCACTGAAAAAGAAACTACCCGCTAGCTTCGACTTCGCTCAGCTAGCTTGCACCCTGAGCGAAGTCGAAGGGTAGAATCTTTCCTGGGAATCGCCTAAGGAGCAAGGGGCTCGTTCCATTCAGCCCTCGGAGTTTTTTTAACTCGGAGGGCTTGGCTGCGAAGGTCTTGCCCATTATGGGGTTTAAGCATTGCCCAACTGCCGCAGAAACCGACGAATCAGACCAATGGTAACCGCCGGCTGCTCTAGCTGAGGGGTGAGGCCAACGTCGTCTAAGATTTGCAGAATTTTGATGGCGTTGGGGTTTAAGTCTTTGAGCCGCTGCCCAATTTCGGGGCCGGTGAACTGCGATTTTTGCCCCCAGAGAATGGCCGTGGGGATCGTCAACTGACTGATATAGAGAGACAGGTCAAAACTCAAATCGCCGCGCACGAAGGAGAGAGCGCTGTAGTCGGCGTTGGGCTGCTGGGCAGAGATGCGATAGGCCGTCACCAGCTCGGGATAGATCCGCTCGGGGTGGGCAAACTGGCGCTGCTCTAAAAAGCTGCGGATGCCGCCCTCGGTAGCGATCGCCGTGCTGTAAAGCAAGCGGTCGACGACAGGAGTGCTGACCAGTTGGGCAAAGAAACTGCGGCGATAGTCGGCCCCAAAGTCAGACAGACCGGCGGGCGCTGTCAAAATTAGGCATTGAAACAACTCGGGATGGGCGATCGCCACCCGAATAGTCAGCGCGGCCGTGAGGGATGAGGCCACCACCCGCACCGGGCCAACGCAGGTCGCGGTCAAAAATTCGGCAATGGTAGTCAGATAGTCGTCAATGGTATAGTTGCGCGCCGGATGGGACGACTGCCCCCAGCCAATCAGGTCAGGAGCCAGAATGCGGTAGTCTTCGGCAAACGCCGGATATACGTTCGACCATTCGTAGGACGAGGAGCCGCCGCCAAACCCATGCAAAAACACCAGCGTGGGGCGATCGCCTTGACTGCCGTTGCCGTCCCACAGACTGACATCCGAGGGAGATGAATCAACGGTGGAATACACCATGTTGCCCAAACTCGTCTCAACGAATTGCTGGCAAAAACCAGGAGGTTGCAGCATAATAAGAAGTGTGAAGTTTTGATGAGCTGTGCGTAAGCGATCGGCCAACCTTTTTAAGGGAGCGGTGCATCAATTCTTTGCCCTGAAGCGGTTTTGACCATGCTATCAATGCGCCAGTCTGATGAAGCTTAAATGGCGTGCTTACACGGTGATACGCTAACGCATTGTTTGGCGGAACACAACAAAGTTTCACCAATCGCTAAGCGAATCTTTATTGTCATCACTCTTGTCTTAAGTTATAGATCTTTAGATTTGGCGTAAATTTGGCGGCTGGCCGCGGCGGAAGCGGCGGAAATCGCGCCAGAGAAATCCGTGATAATGCCGATCTTCGTTCAAGCCGGTTTACTTTATTATCAAGCATCGCCTTTTTTTGCAAAAAGCGACCCAGGGTGCATCAAGCTTTTGCTCAACGCTGATTGGATTTAGGTCTATTGGGTGTGGTCACTCTCGACTACCGAAGTAGCGACGATGATCATCCCCTTGTTTGAAGAGAAAGGTATTGTGGAAGCCCTGCCAGCGCGGCTGCGACTACAGCACTTACTACTAAACAACGATTGAACCGATCAGCAGAGCCTCAACCGTGTCAACCAAGCGCGTGTTTTTTAGAAGGCTATGGTGGAATATCCTGGGTTTCAAGGCAATTTTCAGTCAAGCAATGGTGCGACTCGCTATCAGCCTGGATTTGATGAGCCATTTAGCGAGCCACACAAACAAAATCCAGCGTTTGCGACCTCTCCCTTTCAGACTGTTGACTTTCAGACTGTTGACACAGCTTCTGATCTGGTTTGGCAAGCGACATCCTGCATTCGACTCGACATGGAAGAGTTGAATTGCTTTGAGGTGGTCGATTGTCAGTTTCAGCAATGGGGAGTGACCTTCTCGAACGCGATCGCCCTGCATCCGTCCAACCCGGCCTATCCGCCCAAATCGGGCAAAACAGTGCTGATGGGCTCACCCAAAGAGGGGCGGGTCGAGGCGACTTTTGATACGCCGGTGCGCTATGTGAGTGGTTTTGTCACCAGTTCGCGGCGCACGGTGATGCTCGCCTTTGATGCCAATGGACAACCCGTAGCCCGCATGGAAACGCCCGCCTCCAACCTGATGGGCAGTGACTCTGCGGTGCCGCCTAACGTGCAGCTTAGCCTACAGGGGCGCGAGATCCATCGCGTTTCGTTTCAAGCCTTTGACGGCCAGTTGACCCTAGACGATTTTAGTTTTAGCTACTAGTTTTAGCGACTAGTCCTAGCGACCAAAGTCCTCGGGGGCAAAGCCCGCAGCGATAGCCGCTGGGTGGATCAGGTCGGCAGGAGGTCGCCACTGATAGCGGCTGAGGCTAATGGTGCCGTTGGGGCTAAATTCAATCCCTTCGCGTTCCAAGAGCGATCGCTGAATATAGTCGCTGCCCTGACGAAAGGGCGACTCGGACACTTGCCCTTTGGCATTGATCACCCGATGCCAAGGAATATCATCACTCTGCATATCCACCCGATAGAGGGCATAGCCGACCAAGCGCGCCCGCCGAGGCAACTTGGCGAGGAAGGCGACTTGCCCATAGGTGGCAACCTGGGCGTAGGGGATCAGTCGCACAATGGCGTAGATAGCGTCGTAGGTAGACAAATCTGCTGTTTGAACTTTACTTTATTTTTTTAGTGCATTTCTGGTGCGTTTAGAGCAGGCTTTTAGAGCTTACGCAGGCGATCGGCTAGCAGTTGATAGACCCCATCGGCATTCACCGTGCGGACAACGGTCATGTTGGGGGGGCGGCCGCTGGCCCGATGGATATCCACAATGGTGCGCCCAAGGGTGCGATCGCTAATCGTCTCCACCTCGACATAGAGGGGTTCTGCCGTGAACAGGTCGGGATCGATCAGGTAGGCGATCACACAGGGATCATGCAGCGGGCTGCCGGGTAACCCTAGCCGAATCACTTCTTCAGCTCCATAAAAGGCCAGCATGTCGGCCGCGGCTTGGCTAACGGGGGTGCCAATGGCTCGCAGCAGGTCGAGTCGAGCCGGAGTGCTCAAAACTTGATGGGTAATGTCAAGCCCGATCATGGTCAGCGGAATGCCGCTGCTAAACACCACCTGGGCCGCATGGGGATCAACAAAAATATTGAACTCGGCAGAGGGGGTGACGTTGCCCTGGCCGATCGCCCCGCCCATAAACACGAGTTCGTCAATTTTGGGCGCAATGCGAGGTTCTTTGATCAAGGCGATCGCCAGGTTGGTGAGTGGCCCTAGGGTGGCAACGGTGACCGGGTAGATTGCCCCCATCAGCGTTTCGATCAAAAAATCGACCCCGTGCTGGGGTTGCAGCGGCACTTGGGGCACCTCCGGCAGGTTGGCCCCCTGTAGCCCGGTGGTGCCATGGACATGCTCAGCGGTTTCCAGCCCGCGCAGCAGCGGCCGGGGGCAGCCCGCATAGACCGGCACATAGGCCCGATTAGCCAATTCGCAGATGCGACGGGCGTTTTTTTGGGTTAGATTAAGCGGCACATTGCCCGCCACCGTAGTGATGCCGAGCAGCTGCAATTCGGGTGAAGCAAAGGCCAACAGCAGGGCGATCGCATCATCCACACCCGGATCGCAATCGATGATGAGCGGAGTTGTGAGCATAGCCCCTGCGGGATATAACCCGGCGCGATGGTCTGATGATCTGATGGTCTGATTGGTCTGGTTTTCTAGTTTAGCAACCGTTGCTTGAGCCCCGACAGCGCCGATTTCACTTGGCGCAAGCGCGACTTTAAGCCTATGGTGTCGTGGGCTTGCTCGTCACGCTTTTTGATGCAGGCGTTGAGATGCTGGGTGGCCACATCATAGAGATTGGAGCCCGGAGTGGCGGCTTCGATTGCCTGTTGGTAAGCGGCGATCGCCTGATCTAGCCGTCCTAGATTTTCGTGATACATGCCCTCATGCCAATAGATCCGAGGCACTTCCTTCGTGCCGGTGGAGTTGGTATGACGCTGCCACGCCCGCGCCAAAATCGTCAGGGCTTTTTCTGAATCGCCTTGGCGCGACACCTGATAGGCCTGGGCGATGATGCTGCGAATCACCTGGTCAATGTGAGTGCCTGGTAGCTGCTCCACCCGTTCATAGATGCGCTGGGCGTCGTCCCACAGTCCGGCCCGCTTAAAGGAATTGGTAATCGACATCAGGTGGTCGCTACAGCTAGCCTGGTCGTAATATTGCATGAAGGTTTTGGCTAACCCTGGAATTTCACTGGTTTTGCCTTGCCCATCGAGGGCGTCAGCGAGCCGACGCATGGCCGCAACGCGCAGCCGCACGGCCACCTTGTCATCGTCGACCAACGGCTTCAGCAAGGCCTCGGCTTGGGCAAACTGTTTGGCGCGGTTAGCATCGCAGGCGGCCAAATAGTCGCGCCAGTCGGGCGCTAGCCACTGATCGTCATAGGGGCGGCTAAAGTCGCCGGCTTTGCGAATAAAAAAGGCAATGCTGCTGAGGATAATA
>DATNOW010000543.1:0-2281 GCA_036703515.1 Chroococcidiopsis sp. | reverse complement strand
TTGCGGATAAAGCCGCCCTTCCCCGTCGCACAAAAATCGCATGCCATCGGGCAACCCACTTGGGATGAAACACAGACCGTCAGCCGCTCTAGGGCGTGCAGCGGTTTACCAGACGACGGTTTATAGTTGTAGGTCGGGATGCCCACCGTTTCGATAATTTGCCCATCGCCCAGCCGCAGCAAATACTTGACCGAGCCATCCGGTGCCTCTGCTCGATAGTGCAACTGCGATCGCCCAATTGGCACATCGGCCACCTGGCTCCGCCACTGCTTTGAAAACACCGTCACATCGGCCAGCGATCGCGCCCCCTGCTGATAAATCCACTGATGGAGCTGCTTGCCGCGATAGGCGGGCTGCCCTTGGGCTTGCACCCACGCCGTCAACTCTTCTAGCGACAGCCCCAGCAGCGGTGTTACCCCAGGCGCAGTCGGCGTTGACCCATCGGCATCCGGCGATGCTGGCGTAATATTAACTGGCGTTACGTCAACTGGCGTCACATCAAGAGAGGGAGAAACAGTCATGGGTTTGGCAAGAATGGAGTTTGGAGCGATAGATTGGGCGTTGTGACCAAAGCTCTATCTTATCGTGACCTGATCGCGACAGCATTGGGCGATACATGGGGGATCGGGTCATGAGCTGATAAGCTTTGACAGTGCAGCCTTACTTTAAGAAATTGCAGAGATATCGCTATGCTGCTGGACTACACTATACTGCTGGACTACACCACACTAGGGTTTCAGTTTGCCTCGCCTGGGCCGATTTTGTTTCACCTCGGGCCGCTGTCGATTCGGTGGTATGGGTTTTTGATCGCCTCTGCCGTTGTCTTGGGGCTATCGCTGGCTCAGTATCTAGCGACCAAGCGCAACGTCAATCCAGAACTGCTCGGTGACGTGTCCATTTGGCTAGTTTTGGGAGCGATTCCCTGCGCGCGCGCCTACTACGTGCTGTTTGAATGGCAAAACTACTCCCAGCATCCAGGAGACATCATCGCCATCTGGAAAGGCGGAATCGCCATTCATGGAGCTATTATTGGCGGCACATTAGCCACACTGCTATTTGCCCGATTCAATCGGATTTATTTCTGGCAGCTCGCCGACCTAATTGCACCATCGCTGATTTTGGGGCAGGCGATTGGGCGCTGGGGAAATTTTTTCAACTCCGAGGCCTTTGGTCGGCCAACCGATCTGCCCTGGAAACTCTACATTCCGCTGCCGCAGCGCCCCCCTGGCTATACCCAGTTTGAATATTTCCATCCCACATTTTTATACGAGTCGCTGTGGAATCTGGGCGTTTTTGCGCTGCTGCTGTTCCTGTTTTTTCAGGGCGTGCGCGGCAAACTACCCCTCAAGCTAGGCACCATCATCCTGGTCTATATGGTCGCCTACAGCTGCGGCCGGTTTTGGATCGAAGGGCTGCGCACCGATAGCCTCATGCTCGGCCCATTGCGCATCGCCCAGATTATCAGCCTGGTTGAGATCTCGATCGGGGCACTGGGTCTGCTGTGGCTTTATGGTCTGGGGCGATCGCTCCCCGATGTTGTGCGGTTTCGTAGCGCCCAGCGCGCCAAATCTTCGTCGCGATCGCGGCGCACCGAATCGTAACCCGATCTGCAGCAGCCAGCCTGATTGCAGCGATCGCTAACGTCAGGCTGAAAACCCATCTCTAGAGTGCCGCACTAAGTGCGTCACTTGGGCTCTCACTCGGAGCAGGCAGCACGATCGCTAAAATCGGAAATCGAATTTGAACCGTCGTGTACTGCTTTGGCACGCTGTGGATAGCCAGCTTGCCATGGTGGAGCGTCGTCAGCCGCTGAGCGATCGCCCAGCCCAAACCTGGCTTTGTGGAAGCATAGCCTTTAACCTCCAATGGGCTAGGGGGATGCAGCAGATCCGCAGTCAGATTAGTGATCTGTTCAGAGGTCATCCCCCGGCCGCGATCGCTAATCGTCAGCGTGTAGAGCAAACCCTCCGCCAACGTCTCGATCTGGCTGCTAACAGACACCGGAGTGCCCGGCTCAGAATACTGAAACGCATTGTCAACCAGTTCAGCCACCAGCTTTTGCAAATGCAGCTCCGCCATCGGCAAAATCACATCTTTGAGATCGAGCCGCAAGTCAGCCTGGCGCTCGGCCCGGTGTGCGGCTTGCAGGGCAGCATCCCCAATCACGTTAGAAGGGTAAACCACACGCTGCTGCTGTAGGGCAAACAGTTGCGATGGATCGGCGATCGCGCATTCTAGGTTGGTGTAAAACAGAAAGTTTTGAATCAAATGGTGAAGCTTC
>DATNOW010000542.1:0-7603 GCA_036703515.1 Chroococcidiopsis sp. | reverse complement strand
GAACCCGAACCGGGATGACGCAATGCCTCGCGGTAGATGCCATAGCCCATGCGCACCTCTCGGGAGGCGACATCGTCGTCGAGGGTGACCTGATGGCAGCCCCAGCGCGTAATCCAGTAGGCGCGGCTGTCGCCCACGTGGGCAATATAAAGCTCATTGTGCCGGGCCAGCCCCGTGACCAGGGTGGTGCCCATGCGCTGGCGCTCAAACCGCTGCTCGCTATCGTTGCGCTGGCTGATCAAATCATTGGCCACCAGTGCGGCTTTTTCTAACGACTCACTCAGAGCGGGGGAGGGCAGGGTTGGCACGGCGATCGCCTGCATCTCTTGCCACACTGACTCGATTGCCAGGTTGGAGGCAACATCGCCCCCCTGATGTCCACCAATGCCATCGCAGACAATCACCAGCGCCGAAGACGGCGTTGCGCCCCCTAGGGTGTAGCTAGACACCGTATCGGCCGGAGGATAGCAGGCGTCTTCGTTGCGCTGGCGGCTGGGGCCTTGGTCGGTGCGGGTAGCGACATGCAGCGAGACGGGGTGCGATCGCCCCACTTGGGCGAGCAGCAGGTCAAGGGCTGCTTGCAGCCCCTCAACGGTGGCCAGTTGCCCTGCGGCCAACTGCTGGCTGAGGCTGCTGAGAGGGGCGCGAATATCGGGATGGGCCGTAGCCGCCCAGGTTTGCCAAAGCTGACCGAGACGGGCCAGGGTTGTAAATTGCCCCGACGACGGCGATCGCAGCTCGGTCAAGCGGACAATGGGGCCCTCGACCCGAATCAGCGCCGGCAGCAGCAGGGTTTCAGCCACTTGCTCAGCCAACATCGGCTGCCACAGTTGGCAAATCTGCAACAGCCAGTTGATCTGCCGTAGCGCGCTGGCATGGGGCCACAGATCGACCAAGGCAGGCAAGCGCTGCACCGGGGCAGCAGAAGGGGCGGCAGCAGGGGCAGCAGCGTCTGCACCATTTCCCCCTAGAGGAATATAAAGCGCCGCAGCGTCGAGCAAGACAACGCCCCCACTGAACAGGTCAGAGGGCGGCAGCAGCGCAAAAATCTGGGGAACGTGAATGCGGTAGGGGGAGAGCCGCAGGTAAGGCTGTAAGACGCCAGGAATTTCTGTCAGCTCAGTGGGCACCAAACCGGGTTTGGTGTCGAGCACAATCCGTCGCGCTTTGCACAGGTAGCGATCGCTGAGCCAATCTCCGGGCTGCATCGTCTCCACACCCTTGCCGAGCACCCAGAGATAGCGCTTGGGCAGCAGAGTGTGGCACTTATGGCAAAACTGATTAGACTCAGCGTTGGGAGCCTGACAGGTATAGTTAGGGCAATAGAGCATTGCTGCAAGAGTTGCCTAAAGCTGAGGGGACAAGTCCTACCAGAATAGCTTAGACTCTCTGAACGACACCACGAACCTGTCGGAACGTTAAGGGGAACTGTACTGTCCTTGGTGCGATCGCTCGCCCTCGCTTTTCTTAAGATTCGGCGGAGGCAACGCGGGGCAGTCCGAGGCTGTAGTTGCGCACTCGGCTGCGGAGGTTGTAAGACACCGTTCCCGCTTGGAGTAACGACCGGACAAAGTGCTCTAGATCGGAGCCGATGCGCCGCAGGTTGTAATCGGTCAAGTCTTCGCCACTGTAAGATGCAACCAGTTCATCAAATTTTTTGTAAACCGACTGGAGAGCCGCATCGTTCCAGTTCAGTTCGTTGTCGGGATCCACATCCAGGGTGAGGGTGTTGTCACTGGGGATCAACTCATCGTTTTCGAGCTCGGCTGCAAAGATGCGGATGTGACGAGTGGTTGACTTCAACAGCATAGTTTTTTTGGGATGCGTGTTTGTTTGGATGCGTGGCTGAAGTCATTTTACAAGGTTTCCCCTAACAGAAAAGAGACGCGATCGCCTCTAGCCCCTCTGATTTGGATTCAAATCGCTTATGGACACGATAAATGTCCCCCGGCGCGAACAATAAAATCGTCAAAATCACGGTCTTGCTGCGACGGGCGCACCAGCAGCGAGCCGGTGTCATCCCAGCGGACGATCACCCCCCCGGCGGCCAGGTCGCTAAAGTCGCCTTCAAAACTAGCCCGAGTGCCGCGATCGCGATTTTGCTCGGCCGCTGAATAATAAATCCCTGCCGGCTGCCCATTCAAAAACGACTCCAGGTAGAAGGCATAGGGAGTGTTGGCCTTAAACTCAAACTCGGCCAGGGGTTCGGGGACGGCATTGCCAGGGGTGCCAACATCAGTGCTGCCGGGCGGCCCCGGCGTCACCCGGTTTACAGTGCGCCCGGTAGACGGTGAGCCATCGGTGGGGATAACTTCAACAATCAGCGGCGTGCGTTCGCCCGTGGCTAGGTTAACGACGCCAAAGGTCGAGCGATAAAGCCCGTTAGACTCTAAAAATTCAAATTCCACAATCGTATCGACATCCATGGTGATGCCTTGATTGCCAAACTGCTCCTCAGCTTGGGCGGCTCCAGGATAGGCAACCAGCCAAGCCCCCGCCATCAGGCTAACAGCAGTCCAAAAGCGATCGCGTCGTGAGAGTGGCATGGTGGGTTCTCCGCAACATCAGGGTAAATCAAGTTGAGCATCGAGCAAGCAGGGCCAAGGTGAGCCATCCTCCGGTGAGCCATCCCCCGCTTACCACAGCCGAGAAGAAGCGCGCTGCTGAAGCTGCTCGCGTTGGGCGGCATCCAGGCTATTGAGGAAGGTGCGGGCCTGCTGCACCAGTTGGGTGTAGCGATCGCAGGCCGGGTTGGTGCAGACCTCTTCGGGGGCTGGCCCTCTGGCAAAGCGCCGGGGCGTGCTGGGGGCGGCTGCGGTAGCCGCCGCGCACTCGGCATAGGCGTTTTCCAGATCCTCGGCCAGCTGCTGCGCTGTGGCCGCCACCTCATCGGGGATTGTGGGCATCTCGTTGACCGTGGGAGCCGGAATATCACCCACATTGGTACCCGTCACATCCGATAGATTTTGGGCGATCGCCCCATGATTCCAGCCGAGCGCTAGCAGGCTGCAAACCCCGGCCGCTATGCCTACCCCCACGCCACGAGCGATCGCCTGCCGTTGCTTTACCCGCCGTTGCTTTACTTGATGATTTAATCGATGTGCCATTTGCCGTGCCATTTCATCATTTCTCCCAAAGACGCATCAACCACAACCCTGCACCCTGCCTCCCCCATTCCTTAACCGTTAAAACTGGAACGACAGCCCCGCCCCCAAGACAAACCGCGCCCCATCGCCAGCACCGGCAATGTCGCGCAGGGCTGGGGTAATCACCAGCGGGAAATTGCGAATTGGGGCGATCGATAGCCCTGCCGCCAAATCTTGCCCCGTCCATTCCACAATGGCGCTGACGGGCCGGGCCAGACGCAGGGCGATGCTGCCAAACACGCCCACGGTATTGTCGTCATCAAAAATCGCCTCTTCGGTGCGGAAGCGACCGCTGCCCACCCCGGCTGTCAGAGCAATCCGGCTGAGGGGGCTATCGATATCGGGCGTTGTCCGAATGATGTGGGTGACGGAACCATAGATCGAATCTTCAAAGTCGTTTTCGTCACCGATATTGAGAAATCCTTCCCAGCCCGCCGCAATACTCCAGCCGCCAGGCAACTGTCGGTGCACTTTGGCATTAAAGCCACCCGAGCCAAAATCACGGTTGGTACCAAAGCTGGCCACCGTATAAGAAAGCTGCACGCCAACCGACTCTTGGGCATCACCAAAGCCAATGCCAACGCCCATCGTGCCGTCGTCTTGGTTGCTAAAGCGCGTCCGCGACTGGTAGCTAAAGTTGACAAATCCGGTGAAGTTATCCGCCCCATAGCCCGATGGAATCGCCAAGGTAATGGCGGGTGAGTCGGCCAACTCGTCCCCATAGTCGTCTTCGGGGGTGAGATTCTCTAGCTGCTGCTGTAGCTCTTGCAGTTCTTCCTCAGAGGGTGGCGGCGTGGTGGCCTGGGCCAGCATCAAATCCGTCGCCTGGGTGGAAGGCGCGGCTTCCACGGCGCTGTGGGTGACTACCTCTGGGGAGGCAACGGCAACGGTATCACGCCTAGCCGCGATCGCATCCAACACCATTTCAGAGCGCGATCGCCTAGAGCCTTCGGGCATCACCATCGGTTCAGGCGTCGGGTAATGGGTGGCGGTCTGCCAGTCGGGCGACGCCATGCCATCGCCCGCTACACCATTTCCGTGCGGCAGAGTCAAGACTTCATGCAGCGCTGGAATCGATGCGAGAGGAGAATCCACCTGTGGGCGATCGCCCACAGGCGCAGGCGACGGCTTAGCGGTGAGTGAACCCCCAGAGCCCAGGGCAGAGCGCAGGGCCAACCGTTGCGAGTGAGCCCGAACCTGAGACACAGGACTATTCAGCCCCTCTGGCGCTGTCCCTGAATCTACAGTCACTGAATCTACAGTCACCGGATCTACAGTCACCGAATTCACAGCAGCATCACGCATTCTAGGGGCGATCGCCTTGGGGCTTAGATTCTCTTGCCCTGGTGGCTCAAGCGCCGGGGGCGGAGATACCCCCGTTGGCGCACCCTCCTTTGCCGCCAAGGTCGCCAACGTACAAAACACAGCCGTTGAAACACACATACAGTCGCACTCCGAACAGATTAGATGCGAAATATCGCTCTCCGCAGGGTCATGGCCAGGTTCTCGCGATTCATGGGCCGCCTTGGCGACCGAATTTAGAGACACTACACGACCGTCCATGGGCAAAAATGGGCGGTCAACCGTAACGCAAATGACAAATTGATGAGCGACATTCACTGATACGTATCATCGAGAAATGCATCAGGACTGTTTGGAGACAAGGAACTGCGCTCTATACCAAACCGTGAACCTTTCGTTAACCGTTGCCTAATCCGGCAACAAAATGGCCGTTGAAGGCGTCAAACCTGTTTTGGGCTGGCTCCATACTCTAGGCTGACGAGTTGCCTGTGCCGGCCGCCGCCGTCTTGTTTGAAGGAATTGTGTTAAAGAGTTAAGTGAAAGAACTGCGCTAGAGATCGTGTAGCCCCGACTGTCTAGGATCATGGATTAAATAAAAATCCGGTTTTATCAAATTCGCAATCCTAGCTCCCGCTGTTTAGCCCCCACTCTTGATATAGGCGTGCAATTACTATGCGTGCAATAAATTCGTGCCGATCTATGGCGATTGTGCTTCTCTTCGAGACACTACGCGAACGCACAGGCTTCGCCAACGCCCGCCCTGGCAATGCTTTTGTGCTCGACTCCGCTCCCCCTCCTGCCCGTTTTGCCCATCGGTGGAAAGCCCTAGCCCGCTCAGCCCAGCGCGTCGGACTCATAGGTTTTAGTTGGGCACTGGGGATCGGGCTCGTCGGCACCTCACAGGCGATCGCCGCCGAGCAGATTGTGTTGAAATATCGCGCCCTGAGCAATTCGGTTTCGGTGCAAGAGTTGACCGATCTGGCCGAAAACGGCACCGTATCGCCTGCCCTGCGGGCCCACTTTCGCCTGTCGGGGCAAGACCCCAACGAAACTCGCGAGTTGCTCAACCGGCAGATTACCGCCAATCCTCACCTGCTCGATCGCGTCTTAAACAGCACACCCGGAAACTTTGTTTTAGACCAAGTGGGAGAGGCGATCTATACCCCCTCCCGCCGCTCTAGCCGCCAGGCCATGCGCTCAACCATTGTGCTCTCAGCCGATGACGACAACCGGATTAGCTTGATTGAGCTGATGCAAAACTATCCCACCCGCGAAGTCCATGTCGATGTCGAAAAGTTAGCCGACGCCTACAACCAGCTCGCAGGCTTACAGCGTGGGCTAGATGGAATTTTGGGCACCTTTGGGCTTTAGCAGCGGTCGGTCAGCCTCATGGATTACGCTATGGATGACGCAAGGAAGGCGTGGGGGAAGTGGAAACCATGAAAATGACCGAGACCATGACCGAGAAAATGACCGCTCAGCCAGGACATCAGGCGGCCTTGTTTTATTTATTACAGTTAGCCAGTCCAGCACTACCCGTTGGGGCGTTTAGCTATTCCGAAGGGCTAGAAACCCTCGTCCAGAGCGGGGCGATCGCCAATGCGGCCAGTTTGCAAGATTGGCTCACCCAAGAGCTGAGCTACGGTGCCATTCGGCTAGAGGCCGCAGTGGTGGGACGGGTACACAGTGCCGCGATCGCCCGTGATCTAGAAGCGATCGCCCGCTGGAACCACTGGCTGTCGGGACTGCGCGAGACACAGGAAATGCGAGATCAAAGTTGGCAGATGGGCAGGGCCTTGACGCGATTAGTGACGGAACTCCAGCCCTCAGTTGAGGAAGAGGTCAAGGCCTGCGGCGATCGCTGTAATTTTGCCATCGCCTTTGCCATCGCTGCTGCCCGCTGGGGCATCGACGCTCCCGCAGCAGTATCGGGCTATCTCCATAGCTGGCTTTCTAACATGATCAACTCTGGGGTCAAGCTGATCCCGCTGGGGCAAACCCAAGGGCAACAGGTGTTGATGCAGCTTTATCCGCAGTTGACCCAAACCGTTGACGACAGCCTATCGCTCCAGGATGACGATTTTTATAGCTGCGGCTGGGGTTTGGCGATCGCTAGCATGACTCATGAAACGCTGTATTCGCGGCTGTTTCGGAGCTAGGAGAGAGGGAAAAGGGAGAGTGGGAGACGCTCTTGGCTAAAGGGCGTGGTGCAGGCATCTTGCCTGCATGAAAGAAGCTCTAAGGGTGAAGGGTGAAATAACTAAATGAAAGATGAAGGGTAAAGGGAGGGAGATTTTGCGCGTAAGTCTTCCTAAAATAAGTCTTCCTAGAACATCACGGGCATGAGGTAATAGTCAGGTTTGGCGGTTGGGTTGGGGCTGTGTGCGGGCACTTCTTTGGCGATCGCCTTGGGGGTCACTTTAGGTTTTGGCTGGCTGGGGGTGTGGTCGGCTTCGGTGAAGTGGAGGTAGGTGTAAGCGTCCATGGTTGTTGCTGAGGGCTAAGGGTAGGTAGAGATGCACTCGATGGCTGATAGTCGGTTGGTATTAGTCGGTTGATATCAGTCAGTTGGAGCAATGGGTTAGGCTCAGTGATTCGGTCGGGATAGGGTGGGAATTACGGTCTAGGGATTTTGGAATTACGGAGAGGGAAATACGGGGTGGGAGATACGGTTGGGTTGGTATCCGCGTAATCACTGAGCAACCTGTTTGTAGTAAAGTCCAAACTCCTAGCCCGTGGGCCCGGAAACTTACCACTTCTGCTATCGGCAAGGGGGGCGATCGCCCAGTTCCGCACCTTTCAGCCATTTGATTGCATCTAAACAGTAGACACCTGGGTAATTGGCTAGAAATTGGGGGGAAAGTGGTGGGCGGTAGGCTGAGGTTAAGGGATAGTAACGAACTGGGGCAGAGTCTCTGGTCAGACGCGACAATTAAAACGAAAAATGGGAAAACCGAGAAACGTGCCCTCGCCAGCCGTTTGACCTAGCTCACGGTATCCGGCATACAGCTACCCGTTTTACCCTTTCCCTTTCCCTTTACCCTTTCCTTTTACCCTTTACCCTTCATCCTGTTCCCCATGACTCCTTCTTCCACTTTTCGCGTTGGCATCGCTGGCCCTGTGGGCTCTGGCAAAACTGCTCTCGTTGACGCTCT
>DATNOW010000541.1:0-2993 GCA_036703515.1 Chroococcidiopsis sp. | reverse complement strand
GATCGCGCGATCGCCTGTTTGAGATCATGCAGGGCACCGTTACCGATACCTTGATCCCCACGGGGATCGGCGACAGTCTCTCGATTGTGGCCCACAAAACTGGCACGATCGACAGCATGGTTGGCGATACGGGTGTGGTGGATATGCCCACCGGTAAACGCTATGTGGTGACTGCTTTGGTACAGCGTCCCGTGGATGACGGCCGCGCCCAAGAGCTAATTCGCCAAGCCTGCCGCGCGATTCATGACTACTTTAGAACGCCACCGACCGCAACTCCAGTCGCGGGCAATTCAGCCGTGGGCAATTCAGCCGCGCCTGAGGCGGCGGCGAGCCCTGTGCCACAGTCGCCAGAGAGTTTTTAGGTCGACATTTTTTCACCAGAGGGTTTTAAAAGCCGAAACCGCCCTTACAGCGTGCGTTTTTATTTAATCCACGATCCTTCGCGATCTTTGAGTTGCTGCGCGCCTCGATAAAACAGATAGAGCCCAATCATTTGGGCCAGATGGTAAACGTCATTGGCCGTCAGCCCGAGCGGTGCGGCCAAACTAGTTTGCAGCAGACTGACTGCAACGCCCGAAAGCACTACTCCAGCTAGCATCCAGCTCGCCGCCGTAGAACTCCCGCCGGGTGCGATCGCCCACTGGGGCACACACTGGAGCACCACAACTAGCCCTAGGGCAGTTAAATAATCGATCACAGCGTCTGCAAATACCCCCCCAGGCGTTACCTGGTGTAGGTATACGGCGAGCTTGAGGCCAACCGCTGCGATCGCCCAGCCTTGCCAGCGACAGGGCACAACGCTGACGATGGTGCCGACGAGCAGCGCTGCGCTAGACAACCCCAGCGCATAAAGCATGGCCTGCCAGAGCATAGTCTGGGCTAGCAGGCTGATATGGGCGGCTAGCCCATGCCACGTGCCACCCAGCAGTGCAGCGATCGCCACCAGCCCAAAGGCTACCCCCCAGCATCGCACCGAGGTTTGGCGCATGGGCAGCAGGCGGGCGGCAAACCAAAAGCATTCCACAGCGATCGCGTAGTCGGTCAGCGTAGTTATAGGTTCAGAGAAAAGCATCACCGCTGCCCTACCGTTACGAAGCTGCTAGTCGGCTGCGGTGCCGTTAAACACCTCAAAAACTTGCTGACAGAAGTGTTTAATCTGCTGCTTGCGATCGTCGTTGGGGCAGGCCGTGCCGATAAATTCCCACTGATCGATGGTCGAAAGCTGCCACTGCTTGCCGCTGTGGGTAAAGCCTGCCAGTTCTAAACCCACCAACCGATGGGACGTGTTGACCGGATCGGTATAAAAACGAATCTGGATCAAAATGCTGCGGGCCTGGAGCGATCGACTCCAGCCGGGAAAATGAAACCCTAGGTCAATGGAGTCGGGATCAACCAAATCGCGGGTATCGCGGTCGTTAGACCAGGGCTTGAGATCGGCACGAGCATCGGGAAATTCAGTTTTGAACAGGTTGACCACCGTTGCCACTTTGCTGGCAATTTCAAAGTTCTTGACCTGTTCCGCAGCATTCACGCGATCGCTCCTCAGCCCATGCTCTAGATAATAGTGTTTGAAATAATAGCGTTTGAAAATCTACAGTGTTGCAGATAGTACTGTTTGAAAATCTACTTTTGGAAAGTTGTGTTGCAAGGGACTGTGAAAGTTACTATCGCGATGCAGCCCGAAGTCGATCAGACGCCCCGGCTAAAACCCATGGTTGAGGAACATAAACAGTTCGACTCTGACGACAGCTCAACAGGGTAGGCTTAGAGAGCAGTGATCTTTTCATTCACCTCGGCAGGACACAAGCAATATTTAGGTTTATATTAATCAATCTTTCGCAAAAAATAGATAAATTCACCTGCGATTCGCTGCCGAATCATGCCCCAATCATTTCCCAGCCACGCCCCAGCCACGCCCCAGTCGGCATGATGCGTCCAAGTTTAGCTGTCCTTCCCTCTGGATTTCGCAATGCCCCCATCAGGATTTTTGTATCAGGAGTGTTAGCCGATGCCCAGTATTCCCTGTCACATCATCGTTGAGGGTAACCCTGCGATTATCTACGCCAGCCGAAATGGCAGTCCGTCTAAGGTGTTACCGACGCTTAATCGATTTTTGGAGACTTTCTGGCAAGAGCGCGATGTCTCTGGCGAATATTGCGATACGCCCGAATGTTTAGTGGCGCAAATTATTGTCCGCTTTGGGTTTGAAATCTGCGAAGACGACTTTTCTAACCTGCGGGTTGGCATTCACTACAATCCCGATGCCGCTTACCTCTACTCTGTGTCGTCTACCCGGCAGCTTGCGGTCTGGCAACCGACCGAGGCATACCGCCAAAACCCCGAGCTAGGGCTAGAGGGCTGTCGCCGCATGGCCCCAGATGAACTGGGGGCGATCGCCAGCCTGCTAGTGGTGGGTGAAGGTGAGCCCAGCCACTGGACTGGCTGCAATGTCAAAACGTCATAACCCTCTTATCATTCTGCCGCCTGTGCCCCCTACCCTGGCCCCATCCACTCGGGCTGGGCGGGTTGGGTTTTGGCCAATAGCGTTCCCTGTGAAATGACGTAGCGTACCGCTGCACGATGGCGAATGGCATCGTAGCGACTCTCGGCATCCAGCACAATCAGATTGGCCGGTTTGCCCACCTCAATGCCGTAGCGATCGCCCAGGTGCAGCGTTTTTGCACCATTCCAGGTGACCATGTCATAGCAGGCGTCGATCTCGCGGGTGCCGGTCATCTGGCAAACGTGAACTGCCATGCTGGCTACATCGAGCATGTTGCCCGTTCCCAGCGAATACCAAGGATCTTGGACGCAGTCATGCCCGAGGCTAACGTTTTGCCCCTGCTGCCATAGCTCATTGACTCGGGTGACGCCGCGCCGCTTGGGATAGGTATCGGTGCGCCCCTGGAGGGTGATATTGATCAGAGGGTTGGAGACAAAATTAATCGCCGTGCGCTGCAAAAAGCCCATTAGCTTGAAGGCATAGGCGTTGT
>DATNOW010000540.1:0-5966 GCA_036703515.1 Chroococcidiopsis sp. | reverse complement strand
TTTATTTTCGGGTGAGCCCAGCATTGTTTCTATTACAGCGGTGCACGACTTAGAAGTAATGATGATGTCGGCTACCGTTGTTAACCAGATGATCGATCGCCAGCCCAGTTTTGCCCGCGAAATTGGGCAAATTTTGGAAATCCGCAGACGGGCAATTCAAGACGTTCAACAGTGAGGATCAAGGACAAAATTCGGATGTTCTCTGTAGCGTTTCAGAAGTTTTTTCTTACTTAATCTGTTCCTGCGAGAGTGGCGATACTGATGCTGAGTGGGTGGGCAGAAATTAATGTCCAATGGGTTTCGGCTGCGCTCAAGGTTTTGTGAAGTGATTCTAATGGGTTGAGTGTAGTCGAAACCCACATTTTAGTTGAGTTTAACTCAGTCCGCTTGTTTACAGTTGGACTGAGTTAAGTTACTCGCTTTCTTTTTCTTTTTCTTCTCGCTTTCTTTTTCTTATTCTTCCTCGTACTCTTCTTCGCTGTCTTCTTCGTCTTCGTACTCTTCTTCCTCTTCCTCTTCGTCTTCGTACTCTTCTTCCTCTTCTTCTTCTTCCTCTTCTTCTTCTTCCTCTTCTTCTTCGCTGTCTTCTTCTTCGCTGTCTTCTTCTTCTTCGCTGTCTTCGTCTTCCTCGTACTCTTCTTCTTCTTCGCTGTCTTCTTCTTCTTCGCCGCCAGATTCGTCAAAGGTATAGCTGTAATCTCCGTCCACCGCATAGTCTTGACACAGGGCTTCGAGATTTTCTAGAAACTCTGTAGCGTCTTCTATGGTTAGATCGAAATTGAGAATATTGAGCTGCGTTGCGCCTTCGTCGGTTTCCTCGTAGTCGTAGTCAAAATAATAGTCTTCTGCATTCTCTACATATTCCAGGCAAAGGCTGTCTAAGGCATCAGCAAACCCTTCTGGGTCTTCGGTTGTGATGTAGAATTCATACAAAAGAAGAGAGTTATCGTCTGCAAAGGAGGAGTTGCCATCTTCCCAAACTTCGGAGGTAAAATCGAGATCATTGATCGATTTAATAATCCAAGAGTCGTGGCCGTTGTAGTCTGGGTGCATGACGTAGTCGTAGGGGATGTAGCAATATCCCCGATCGCCCCAGTCTCTTCCCCAAGAGTTGCGCACAATAAACATCCGATCTTTATCGGAATAGCCAACGCAGAGCATGGCGTGCCAGGCGTGAGTTTCGCGGACATTTTCAGATTTTTTGGGGAGTGAAATCCGGCCGCGATTTTCGGTCGCTATGTTGAAAGATTCAAACAGGTTGAGGGCAAATGCAATCGGGTAGCCTTCGGCTAAGGTGTGTCGCCAGAGGTCTAAATCGGTTTCAATGAATTCGGCTTCGGTGATTGTGAAGTTGGCGGCGTTTTCATAGGAGGGTTCATCGGGCTGATCGAAAATCATCGATTCGTCATTGGGCCACAGATCTTCACAGCAGGCCCCGTGCTCAATCAGACTTTCGATGGCGCAATACATCGCTGTGCCGCTGTCTTCATGCTGCGCATTGTGTCGCGATCGCGCATTGTAGTAGACAAACAGACGACTGACATCTCCTGATTCACCCTGCTCCCGCTTGGCCATATATTCATAGGCCCCAACAAAAGCATTGGCAACGCAACTATTGCCCACTTGCTCTTCGACCTCGGTCATAAACTTACGCAGGTCTACGCGGGGCGGCAGTTGCTCTTGCTGAAATCGTCCGGTGCTGTGTTTTTTGGCATGGTCTGGGCGATTGCCAGTTTGATAGCCACCGATGCGATATTTGAGATTTGTACCCATTTTCTCCTGGACTCCTTTTGGCTTGCCTGCGGGTGCTGCTGAAGTCAATATGCCCAGACTGGCTCCAGTTCATACGCTCAGGAGCATGGATTTAATCTATTTCGCCATGGATTCAATCTAGGCTTAACCAGCTACGCAGTAGGGTTACCTGTTGCGAGTGTCGTTCTGATTTGCGATAGGCTAACCAAATCGAGTTGGTGACGGCTGGGGTGGGGTTTAAAATTAGCCTCAGTCGATTGCTGGCGATCCACTCGGGGCAGAGATAGTCGGGCAGGACGCTGTAGCCTAGCCCTTGGGCGATCGCTGCTCGAATGCTGCGTAAATCGGGAATGACAAACTGTGGGTTGACATCCAACCGTCGCCCAAAGGTAACGCGCCAAAAGCGTCGAATAATCGGCAGATCTTCGCTGTAGGCAATCCAGGGTTGGGGTTTCAGCCACTGTTCGAGGGCGGCCAAATCGGACGGGAGGCTATTGGGGGCGATCGCCTCCTTATTGCTGGGTGGGCCAACTAGCCAAAAGTGTTCTTCAAAAATAGGCTGATATTCGAGTTCGGGTTTGGCAATTTTTTGGGTGGCGATCGCACAGTCGATATCTTCAGCCAGCAAGCGTTCAATTAGGTCTTGGACGAGTCCAAACTGCACCTTAAGCAAGGGTTCGCGCTGTATGGGCCAGCGTTTTAGCAGGTAATCGCTAAAAAATTCAGTGGGCGCACCCAAACGGACTTGCAGGGGAGCATCAGGTAACGCCGCTTTTGTCGGAACGGACTCTAGGGTTTCGATCGCAGCAGCGACGCGGTTATAGAGCTGTTTTCCGGCTTCGGTCGGCAGCATCCGCCGAGGCATCCGCTGAAATAAGGCAATGCCCATCGTCGATTCTAAGGCGGCAATATGCTGACTGACGGCCGGTTGGGTCAGGTGTAAAACCTCAGCAGCTCCAGAGACGGTGCCGACTCGATACACCTCTACAAAGCTGCGATACCACTCCAAGTTGACCATAGGATGCTGTTGACCATAGGACGCTCTAGGTAAACGTTTACTGCAGCGTTTGATGCACTCAGTGCTGACATTAACCATAAATTTAATTATAGATAAATCAAATATTCATTATTTGTATTTTAGATAAGCTGCTTTTAGCATGGAGCTATCGGGTAACGGAACGTAAAGCGGTGCCCGGTTTCGCTTAATTTTGCTGAAACGTTCTGCTGAAAAGTCCTGCTGAAATGATTGCTTGGAGTAATTGCTATGTCTGACAAAGTTTTGGTTGTGCTCACTAGCCACAGCACTCTGGGCAGCACGGGTCAAGCGACGGGTTTTTATCTGCCTGAAGTTAGCCATCCGGTGGATGTCTTTGATCGGGCTGGGTTGACCGTTGCATATGTCAGCCCCAAAGGGGGCACAGCGCCGATGATTGGCATGGATCGCAGCGATCCGCTCAATGCTGCGTTTCTCGACAACGCTACCAAAATGGCTCAGGTGGCCAATACCCTGCATCCAACAGAGGTAAAGCCATCGGAGTATGCCGCGATCTTCTATGCGGGTGGGCACGGCACCATGTGGGATTTTGCCGACAATGATGACCTAGCGCAGATTGCCAGCAGCATTTATGAGCAAGGGGGTGTGGTTGGTGCGGTTTGCCACGGCCCGGCCGGGTTGCTCAACATTCGCTTGTCTAATCACGCCTATTTGGTTGCTGGGAAGGTTGTGTCAGGCTTCACCAATTCAGAAGAAGCGGCGGTTGGGCTGACTGAAGTTGTCCCGTTTTTGTTGGAAAATGCGCTGATTGAGCGGGGGGCAACGGTTGAGAAAGCGCCTGATTTTGAGCCTAAGGTGGTGGTGAGCGATCGCCTTGTTACGGGGCAAAACCCGGCGTCTGCGGCTGGCGTAGCCGAACAAATGGTAGCGCTATTAAACAGCCTTCGCTCTGGGTTGACCCCTAGTGCCGCTGCTTCTTAAAGCGTTCAGGTTATTCCCCCATCACAGTTGTTTTCCCATCACAGGTTATTCCCCTATTACAGGTTATTCCCCCATTACCATAGATATCATCATCGGAGACTATCGCTATGACGACGCAACTGGCCAGCGATCGCACCTATCCTCCCTTTATTGCAGCCCCGCCCGAGGCTACGCCCGTGCTGGTCACGGTAGAGCTGATGGCCAAGGATCCTGCGGTATTAGAACGCCACCTCAATAGTGCAGCGGTCATTCCAACTACGCGCCTAGCTTCTGGCATTAGCTATAGCTGGACGGTGCGCGATCGCGACAACCCCAGCAGGTTTGTGCTGATCCAGCAGTGGAATTCGGTAGAGCAGCAGCAGGGTTATATTGCCTGGCGAGTAGAACGGGGTGATTTAGCAGAACTGCGGGCGCTGCTTACGTCCGATCCTGTGGTTCGATACCTCACCCCGCTTGATATGACAGCCCTGCCGGCTCAAGCGCGCTAGGGAAGGTTACTATTCCCCATTGCTGCTGGGCTGAATCAGCACCTCTGGAAAATAGCCCGTGGGCTTAAGCCCCACGGGCTTGCCGCCGTGAATCATGCTCTGAAGCGCTGGGTCAAAGAAAATGCAGGGAAACCGAGGTTCGATCCGACTTTGAGGGTTTGGGCAGGTTCTAAACGCCATTCTCATAGATTTCTCAGGAATGATTCAACGATGCCTCAGGTGTAGATGTTTTGCTAGATGAGACAAGACCAGTGGCTAAAAGCGATTTCCCGGTGTTTAACTTACCATCTTTCCATGTTTAAGAAAGAGTGGTTGCTAACACCTTAGCGATCAGAGGGCATTACGGGCGATAGTACAAATTTAGCGTTTAGGATCATGGATTGAATAACCTGAATTTCTTGGGTTAGGGCGTATAGTGGTGCGCCCCTACAGAGAACTAGCCTGATAGAAATTATTTAATTTGTGATCTTGAGGACTGCGAATTGAATAAAAACCCAAGGCGCTTTTTTGAAAGCGAGGCTCCGTCTTGCTTTCAAAAAATAAAAATCTGGTTCATTGAATTCACGATCCTTCGTCAGTTAACGGTTATCAGGAGTAAGACTTTTATGAATTGGAAACTTGGTACGATGCTGGGTCTCATGCTGGCCGCTAGTCTAGCCGCTTGCAGCAGTCAACCTGCTCCTCAAGCTTCGCCGGATGCAATGAAGTCGGGTGACGCGATGGAATCGCCGGATGCAATGAAGTCAGGTGAAGCAATGGAGTCCCCAGATGCAATGAAGTCGGGTGAGGCAATGGAATCGCCGGATGCAATGAAGTCGGGTGAGGCAATGGAGTCCCCGGATGCGATGAAGTCAGGTGACGCGATGGAATCGCCTGCGGCACCCCAATAAGCGGCTTTAGTCAGTAGCAGTAAAAATTGGCCCCTCAGATTCCAACTCTGGGGGAGCCAAATTTCTTCTCACTCTCGCTCATGTGTAGCTTTTCACCTTTGATTAACAATGAATCAAGGGTTACTGGTTTATTAGCTGAACAGATTACTGGCTCAACGGATCAACGATGGATAAACCACTATTGCAACGGCGAAAGTTGCTTGGGTATTTGGGGTTGGGCCTGTTAGGAGCAGGGGCGGCGACAACAGCGCTGCGGCGCAACTCAGGGCTGAATTTATCTACTCCCTTGGCTGCCGGAACTGGGGATAAACGACCAGAGGTGGCGATCGCTCCCAATGGAGGTGCATCAACCGATAGCAGCACTGCCCTACCGATGCAAATGAAACTTCCTGACTTTCAAGGCATTAGCCAGTGGCTCAATTCCGATCCGCTGACGGTAGCAGAGCTTAAAGGAAGCGTGGTGCTGATCCAGTTTTGGACATTTGCCTGCATTAACTGCAAGCGCACGCTGCCCTATATTACCCAATGGCATCAGCAGTATGCTGACCAGGGGCTACGGGTGATTGGCATCCATACGCCAGAGTTTGCCTTTGAACGTCAGGTTAATAATATCAAAGCCGCGTTAACCGAGCATGGCATTACCTATCCGGTGCCGCTCGACAACGATTTTGCCACCTGGAAAGCGTATAAAAATCGCTATTGGCCGCACCTATTTCTGTCCGATCGCGACGGCATCATTCGCTATGACTACATTGGCGAGGGCGCTTACAGCGAGACAGAAAGTGTGATTCGGCAGTTGCTTGCTTAAGTTGCTTGCTTAGCGGTGGAGAGGTGGGCGATGGCGACTTCTGTTTTATCTTT
>DATNOW010000539.1:0-2400 GCA_036703515.1 Chroococcidiopsis sp. | reverse complement strand
TCAACGCCTCGGTCAAAACTCGTAAATTGGCGATCGCCAACCTCAAACCCTAGCACCACCTGCCGCGTTTGCCCGTCATACTGAAAACAGCACCGGGCGTCAGGTTGGGGCGTTGCCACAAATTTACTCCCAACAAAAGCGACACTTAATTCACAACCGGGTAATTCGTCGAAATCCGATAAGCTGAGGTTATCTAATAAGCTGGGCTTAACCCCGGCCCCTTTGACCTGTTCCGGATGCTTAAACGCGAGGTAGTGCACCTGCCAGCGATCGGGCTGAATGTCTTGCAAGACAAGGACTCGCTGACGGTAGGGGCGATCTAGGTAGAGCGCGTTGGCCTGCTCGGCAAAGATTACTGGGTGCCCCCCCAGGCGGATCGGCAGCAATCGATGCCACAATCGCAGGTGAACAAACCAAGCGGGCTGTTCTAAAGCCTGCGGCTGGTTATCAAACTCGCCGGTGAGCCACTCAACTAGGGTGATTAACGACGCGGAGTCTGCCATAGTCAACGATCGCCTCAAACGTTTCGCCCCGGAACCGTGCCTAGTCTATCCCAGGGCGATGCCTTTCGCACCGCTGGAATTAAATAGAATCCGCCCGCCCGTATCTTCACCCATACCCTCGCCCTCGCCGTGACTTTTCCCCCAACTGCCTTACACGATCGATTGCTCGGCCATCTTCAGGAAGTGGGGCGCGATCGCGATCCCTACTTTGCCAGCCAGGGCCACTTTTATGTGCAGCACTACATCAGCCAGCAGCTAGCGCAGTGGGGCACGGTGCAGTTCCACAGCTTTTGGGTGCATGGGCGCTGCCACTATAATCTGGTGCTCGACTTGCCCGGCCAGCGCTCTGACGCAGCACCGATCTTGATTGGGGCGCACTACGATGCGGTGATGGGCTCGCCGGGGGCCGATGATAACGCCACCGGGATCGCCGTCTTGCTCGAACTGGCCAGGGCCTTTGCGATCGCCCCGGCTCGCTCTCCCGTGCGCCTCGTGGCCTTTGACCTCGAAGAAAGCGGGCTGGTGGGCAGTGTGGCCTACGTCCGCGACCTTGTGCAGCAGCAGCAACCGCTGAAGCTGATGCTGTCTTTAGAAATGCTGGGCTACTGCGATCGCCGTCCCCTCTCGCAGCGCTATCCACCGGGGCTACGCTGGTTTTATCCCCACCAAGGCGACTTCATTGCGCTGATTGGCAACGGGTCGCTGATCCCGGTGATGATGCGGCTGCGTCGGGCCATGCGCCAAGGCGGCCCCGTCCCCTGCGAGTGGTTGCCCGTGGTTAACCAGGGGCGGATCGTTGCCGATACGCGCCGCAGCGACCACGCCCCATTTTGGGATGCGGGCTATCCAGCGATTTTGGTCACCGACACCGCCGATCTGCGCAATCCCCACTACCATCGGGCGAGCGATCGCCTCGATACCCTCGATCTCGATTTTTTGACGGCTGTTTGTCAGGGCTTAATCCACGGTCTGCGATCGCTCTAGCCCCGTTAATTGCCGTAGCTAATTGCCGTAACGTCCCCATTTCAAGACAGTCGTCACCACATAGAGCACAATAGCGCAGCCAATAATCGCCGGGATAATCAGCACCCCTTGGACATTGAGAAACAGCAGCGGCACATTTAACCCATACTCTTGGCGCAGCAGCCCAAACCCCCAATCTCCCAGCCAGACGCCTGCTAGGCCGATCAATACCAGCCCCAGCAGTTTGCCCGGAATTTTGCGGGGCACTAAGATATTGGCAACGCCCGCACAGAGAATCGCAATCACAACCTGTACTAGTAAGCGCGTAATATCCATAAAAACCTCTGAAGTGAATACACTAAAGCCGACTCTGCCCGCAGCAAAGTCGCCCCTCACCCATACTCAAAATCAGACCTATTAATCTGCCCAGAATCGACTCTAAAATTTGGAACTTTAACGGCGGGAAACCCCAAATTTCAAGCCAGATCAGATTTCGTTCACTATAGCAAATTCGGGCATCCGCAAATCTAGGCATCGTCTATGGCAGCGCAGGCGATCGCCCCACCCACCCTACAATGGATGAACGTCTAGGTTCCGCCCATCTGTCTTGACTCAGAGGATGGCCGGATGCAGTCCATAAAACCTAGATCCATACAACAATCAGCAATTTGGGTGATATGAAAGCACTGGTCACAGGGGCAAATGGGTTTACGGGTTCACATTTGACCCGCGCACTGTTGCAGCGGGGCGATACGGTTGTCTGTTTAGTGCGGCAGTCGAGTGATTTATCGCGGCTGGCCGGGCTCAATGTGGACTATGTCTACGGCGACATCACCGATCCCGACGCGCTCAAGACAGCCATGCAGGGTGTCGACTGGGTGTTTCACATTGCGGCCTATGTTGAGCTGGGGCTAGTGGATGCCGACAAAATGGC
>DATNOW010000538.1:0-5406 GCA_036703515.1 Chroococcidiopsis sp. | reverse complement strand
AAAACGACAAAACCCGGCGCGTCCTCGAAAAATCCTTTGGCCCAGAATGGACCGAACGCTACATGACCACCATGCTGTTTGACTTCGTCGCAGTCTAGTCGGTCGCATTCTAGTGGGTGCGGTCTAGTGGGTCGCGGTCTCGAAGATATATTCTATCGGTTCACTATACGTGGGCTATGAGCTTGCTATATGCCAAAAGAGAGGGGCGATCGCCCCCCTCTTTTGCGCGTACTTTTGTACGCAAAAGAGCGCACCGTGGGCACGCTACAAACACGTCATAAAGGCGTTATAGACGCGTTATGGACACGTTATAGACAAATCAACTGCCCACACACACTACCCCCCGCAGGGGTGATCACAGTCCAATTCCAAACGCGCTATAGTGAATCCACCCTTATAAGAACTTGACAAAATTGTCTAGACTCAACGTAATGCTTTTTACAGAAATTAATATTTAACCTGACACAATTAAACCAACTGAATCACCTAAATCACCTAAATCACCTGAATCAACCAGAAACGATTCAGACACAACTCAACACTGGCTATTGCAGGGCTGAATGCCCATGGCAATCCAGCGCAGCTACACCCCTTAGGAGAACCCCATGGCTGACATACAAACCGGCGGTCAAATGCTTTGGAAGCTAGAGGGAGACGATCGCGTCTTGCTTTTGCGGCACAGTGACCTAGAGCCGTGGCGTCCCTACGAAGAATTTCCCCAATATGCCCTGCCCGACCCGGCAGGCTTTACCAAGGGCATTGCAACCTTCTTGGCGCTGTTAAAAAAAGACTGGACAGCAACTAAATCCTAGACTCGCTGCCGTTTCGCTCAAACCTGAGTATCTAGCCCATGGCCTCTCACGCAATAGCTCAAGGCTTGAGCCGTACGCTCAATGCTTGCCGATAGCAACGTAGATTCCACGCAGAAAAGCGGCTTTTACAACGGCATGGGGCGTGAAGATTACGGTTTACCGCAATCAAAATCAAGCCGTTCATCCCCCCATTGGGCTGCTGCTTGCGCTCTGCACTTGCGCATTACCCGAATCTTGACCATCCATTGCGGCAGCCCACACAACCGTTGCTGCGCTGCTTTAAACCGGTGCTCAATGCGATGGGTGCAAGCGGCCGCTCTGTCACAAACTAGGGCGAATTCTGAGAATAAAACGGCTCTGGGGCGATCGCCTCTCATTTAGCGCCAAACCCGTGGCGATCGCTCCAAGCTTCATCAAATCACTTAAAACCCTTGCTGGCAGCCGCTTTTCGTCCTATTAGCGGCTGCTTTTTAAGCGCTAGCCGTCGCCAGTTTTGTTGCGAAACGTAAAGAAATGAAAACTTGTACTAACTTAAACCGAATAAAGTTCTATTCGTTTTAGTATGAAAAAGTCTCAGAAGTAGCAGGCACTAGACACCAAACAAACCGGGCTTGAGCGCAGGTTCTAGGGGGGTCTCTCATATTCCCAGAATTGTTCTCATAATTTCTATGAAAGCATTTCTGGATTAGCGAGGATGTTCCTTAAGTTACATCCTTCAAAGAATAATTGAGATTCTCTATAAAATTCTGCCCCTTGTTTGTCTTTGTGTATCTTTCCTGTTTCCGAGCTGTCTGTGATTGCCTACTTTGCTTTGGTTAGTCATAGAGTCAAACTTCCACTCTATAAACATGATTTAGGAGATTCAATCAATGCTAGACGCGTATACCAGGGTTGTTTCCCAGTCTGATGCTCGTGGCGAGTTCGTCAGCAATGCTCAAATCGATGCTCTGAGCGCGATGGTCAAAGACGGGATGAAGCGCACCGATGTCGTTAACCGGATCACCGGCAACGCATCTGCTATCGTTGCTAACGCTGCTCGTGCTCTGTTTGCAGAACAGCCCCAACTGATTGCTCCTGGTGGCAATGCTTACACCAACCGTCGTATGGCTGCTTGCCTCCGCGACATGGAAATCATCCTGCGCTACGTTACCTACGCTATCTTCACTGGCGATGCTAGTGTTCTGGAAGATCGCTGCTTGAACGGTCTGCGCGAAACCTACCTGGCATTGGGCGTTCCTGGTGCTTCCGTAGCTGCTGGCGTTCAAAAGATGAAAGAATCCGCAATTGCGATCGCTAACGATCGTAATGGCATCACCGCTGGTGATTGCAGTGCATTGATGTCTGAAGTTGCTGGCTACTTTGATCGCGCTGCTTCCGCAGTGGGCTAAGCCATTTGAGGGTCATTGGTCACCGCTTTTTAAGTCGTGGTTTATGACCATATTTCTTGCAACTAAAACTTCTTCAAAACAACCAATTAAGGAGATATCAAACCAATGAAAACTCAACTGACTGAAGCAGTCGCAGCAGCCGATTCTCAAGGTCGTTTCCTCAGCAACGCAGAAATCCAAGTTGCTTTCGGTCGCCTCCGCTTGGCTAGCGCTGACCTCGACGCTGCTAAAGCTCTGGCTGCTAAAGCCAACGACTTGGCTAACGGCGCTGCCAACGCAGTGTATCAGAAGTTCCCTTACACCACCCAGATGCAAGGCAACAACTACGCTGCTGACCAGCGCGGTAAAGACAAGTGCGTTCGTGACATCGGCTACTACCTCCGCATGATCCAGTACTGCCTGATTGCAGGTGGCACCGGCCCCATGGATGAGTACCTGATTGCTGGTTTGGCTGAAATCAACAGCACCTTCGAACTCTCCCCCAGCTGGTATGTGGAAGCTCTGAAGTACATCAAAGCTAACCACGGTCTGAGTGGCGACCCTGCTTTGGAAGCTAACTCCTACATCGACTATGCGATCAACGCCCTGAGCTAGAGCGTGTCATTTAGCCCGGCAAGATGGTCAGCTCTACCCTTTTTTGGATAGCAGTTGATTATCTTGCCGGGCAGTTTTTTAGGCACCGACACAACACAATTGTCCAATCGAGCAATACCTTAAAATTATCTAGGGGAAGCAAGTATGGCTGGTGTAAAAGAGTCTGGGCGACTGGGAATTAGCGCATTTCAAGAAACGGAAGCCGTCGAATTGCGCCCCAATTGGATCGACAGCGATGTTGATGCAGTAATCCGTGCCGCCTATCGTCATGTCTTGGGTAACGAGCACATCATGCAGAGTGAGCGCTTGACCAGCGCTGAGTCACTCTTAAGACAAGGTCACATTTCAGTTCGAGACTTTGTCCGGGCGATCGCCCAATCTGAGCTGTATCGCAACAAATTTTTCTATCCCAATTTTCAAGTACGCTTCATTGAGCTGAATTATAAGCATTTGTTGGGGCGTGCTCCCTACGATCAAGTTGAGATTAGCTCTCATCTTGATCTTTATGAGAATAAGGGCTACGAAGCAGAAATCAATTCCTATATTGATTCGCCCGAATATCAGCAAAGCTTTGGTGAAAATGTAGTTCCCTACTATCGGGATCTCGTCACCACGGGTGTGGGTGGTCAGCGGACTGTTGGTTTTACCCGTCTGTTCTCGCTGTATCGGGGCTATGCCAATAGCGATCGCGCCCAATCCCAAACCAAGCCTCGCTTGACTTGGGAACTGGCTCGCAATGTGGCTTCTCCGATCTCGGTGCCGAGCACAGGTGCCCTCAGTGGCTCCGTCGGCGGCAACCGTGGAGATGTCTACAAAGTGCGCGTGGTGCAGGGCGCTTCGGCGGCCTCTCCCGTGGTGCGTCGGAGCTCCATGGAAATGATTGTTTCCTACGATCAGCTCTCGAATAAATTGCAGCAGCTAAACCGCTCAGGCAGTAAGGTTGTGAGCATTCAACCTGTGTAAGCAGGCATGAAAGGACGGTCATGGGCGATCGCCTATGACCGTCACCCTTGTGCCGATGATTGCTTGTCAATCTCGGTCATTTCAACTTTGTTTCAAAAAAACACTGACTAAAGGAGAGTATTTCGGTGCCTATTACAGCACAGGCGTCCCGCCTAGGGACTTCAGCGTTTAGTGATGCTGCTCCGGTCGAGCTTCGCCCATATTCGACTGATGATGACGTTAAGCTCGTTATCCGTGCAGTTTACCGTCAACTGTTGGGTAATGATTACCTGATGGCGTCTGAGCGCCTTGTCGTGCCAGAGTCGCTGCTCCAAAACGGCAAAATCACGGTCAGAGAGTTTGTGCGGCAAGTCGCTAAGTCAGAACTCTACAAAACGAAGTTTTTCTACAGCAACTTCCACAGCCGAGTCACTGAGCTCAACTTCAAGCATTTGCTAGGGCGCGCTCCCTACGATCAAGGTGAGATCAGCACGCATTTGGATCTGTATGAGACCAAAGGCTACGAGGCCGACATCGATTCTTATATTGACTCGCCCGAATATCAAACCGCCTTTGGTGAGAACATCGTTCCTTACTACCGCGACCTCGTCACCACTGGAGTAGGTCAGCGTACGGTGGGCTTTACCCGTCTGTTTTCGCTCTATCGCGGCTACGCTAGCAGCAGCTCCCAAGCTCAAGGCAGCCCCCGCTTGGTCGAAGAAATTGCCCGCGGCACTGCATCAGCAGTAATCGCACCGGGTAGCACCTATGTGCGTCCTTCCCTCAAAGGGGTACCGGTCAACAGCACCTTTGGCGGTTCTACAGCCTTTGGCGCAGGTCGTTTGTATCGCGTCGAAGTCGCTGGCATTGCGGGCCCGGGTTATCCCAAGGTGCGCCGCTGCAATAAGGCTGTGATCATTCCCTATGAGCAGCTATCGAGCCACATGCAGCAAGTGCAGCGTCAAGGCGGCAAAATTGCGAGCATCACCCCCCTCTAATTGTTTGGGGCTGTGAATTTACGGTTTGGGGATAAGCCCGCAAAGCCTACTGTAGCTACTGTGCGGTTGCGTTTGGGTTTATCCTCGCCTTGGCAGCACATTGCCAATACATCAATTTTCTTCTTAACTCAGTCGTTTGGAGCAAGCAGCACCTATGTTAGGTACTCGAAACTTTCGGTATGAGGTAGTTGGCCTACGCCAAAATGAAGCAACGGATCGGATGGGTTTTCCTATTCGCTCTAGTGCAAGTGTTTTTATCACGGTTCCCTATAGCCGCATGAATGAAGAGATGCAGCGCATTACCCGCATGGGCGGTAAGATCGTTAGCATCACTCCGGCGGAAGTGAGCACAGCGGCAGCTTCTAGCGACGATAATTAGTGCTGCTAATTGCTGCTAACTAGTGATGCAATTCACGATGGGATTGTGATCCATGCAAGAGTCCAGTTTTGAGGATTCTCAGAATTCATCACTGGCCGGTGACCCGGCCAGTGATGAATCGTCTTTAACAGTAGACAAGGCGATCGCCAATTTGCGAGGGCCTGATTCAGGTCTGCGCTACTATGCGGCGTGGTGGCTGGGGCGGTTTCGAGTATCAACCCCAGAGGCCATTGACGCCTTAGTCGAGAGCTTGAGCGATGAGTCAGACCGCACCGTCGATGGCGGCTATCCGC
>DATNOW010000537.1:0-4667 GCA_036703515.1 Chroococcidiopsis sp. | reverse complement strand
AGATTTGGGCGCAATCGGGATGAAATCAAGGATTTGAGCCCTCTATTGCGATCGCCCTAGGGCGAAAAAGCAGCGCGCGTGCTTCCCTGATCTACCCCCATCATTGCAGAATAACAAAGGATTGCGCATTGCCCGATTCGATAAACTAATAGGCTCCGGCTTTATTTATCCCAAATTTGGCTCTATTGAGCATCATTCAGCAGAATTGTGTTGCGCCCACGGCTGCGCTGCTGGTCGGTTGCATTGGCTGGCTGCGCTGGCGATCGCCCTAATTCATTGCCTTAACTTATCGCCTTAATTCATCGCTCTAATTTATTGCCATACTTTCGGAACTACCTGCTTTGTTGTCAAATTCTGCTTCGATTCAGCCACTACTCGCCCAGTTTCGCGCCCGCTATCCGATGGGCAGCCTGATTTCTGAGTTTCTCACGGTTCATGACGGCCAATATGCAGTGCGGGCCCTGGTGCAAATGGGCGGGATGACCCTAGCCACGGGGTTAGCGACAGCCACCGATATCGAAACGGCCGAAGATCGGGCGAAGGCAAGGGCATTGGAGGCGCTGGGCATTCAAATGATTTCTCCGCTGCTCGGTAACCCTGCGCTGCCATCTTCGCCTGCGGCCGGGGGGGCAGAGCTATTGGGCTCTAGCCTGTCGGATGCCAGTGCCCTGAAGCCTTCGTCGGTGAGTGCGATGGCGAATTCACCTGCCAGTTTGCCGATTGATTCGCCGATTAATCCGTCCATGAACCCGATTAATCCGCCCATGAACTCACCGATTAATGCCCCGATTAATGCAACAGGTGAGCGATCGCCCCGACCGCCATCCCCCAGTTGGGATGAGCGCCCGACGGATGCCGCAATGCCAAGCCCACCGGCACCGGCAAAGTCGCCTTCCCCAGCCCCCAAGGCCGCGATCGCCGACCTCTATGCCCACGTTGCTCTTGATGCTTACGACAGCGACACGCCCGATCTGCCCGATCTAACAGAGTCCTCAAGCGGTGCAGAGGAGCTAGGGATTGAACCCGAAGGCGATCGCCCAGTTAGCGCTGCGCCCGCCAAGTCTAAACCCCGCAAGTCAGAAGCCCCACCTCCATCCTCGCTTTCATCTCCGCCGAGCGACTCTGCCCCCGCCAGCGGCGACGCGACCGCCGAACGGTCGGTCGATTTGTCGGAAGTGCTTGCCCAAATTGACGTGCAGATGATGCGCCTAGGCTGGACAAAACGCCAGGGGCGCGATCACCTCAAGCAAACCTACGGCAAATCAACCCGCTCTGAACTCGACGTAGACGAGCTGTTTGATTTCTTGCATCACCTCGAACAGCAACCCTAGAGGGTTTCAGCAGCCTAGGGGGATTGGCCCCCTAGGTTTGCCCAGATTTATCAATCTGCGTTTGTTATGCTTTGACCGGCACAGGGCGGCTGCCGACGGCGTGGCGATTGATCACCTGATCGATTAGGCCATAGTCTTTGGCCTCTTCTGCCGACATAAAGAAGTCGCGCTCGGTATCCCGCTCAATTTTTTCTAGTGGCTGACCTGTATGTTTTGCCAGCCATTCGTTGAGTCGCTGCTTGTGGTAGAGGATTTCTTTAGCCTGAATTTCGATATCCGTGGCTTGACCCTGAGCCCCGCCAATGGGCTGGTGGATCATAATCCGCGAGTGGGGCAGGCTCATCCGTTTGCCGGGGGCACCAGCGCTGAGCAAAAACGCGCCCATGCTGGCGGCTAAGCCGACGCAAACCGTGCAGATATCAGGACGGACGTGGTTCATCGCGTCAAAAATACCCAGCCCAGCCATGACGGAGCCACCCGGTGAGTTGATGTAGAGGTAAATGTCTTTTTCGGGATCCTCCGCTTCTAAATACAGCAGTTGCGCCACGATTAGGTTGGCGAGATCAGAATCAACCGGTTGTCCGAGGAACACGATGCGTTCCCGCAACAAGCGAGAGTAGATGTCAAAGGCGCGTTCGCCGCGACCAGATTGTTCAATAACGGTAGGAATCATTAAGCTGTCGCCTCTAATTGCCTCACTTTTCCCCATTCTAAACGTGAATTCGCTGACCTGATTTTTCGTCTAGTCAACTCACGCCTGATCGGGGGCGATCGCTCCTGACAAAATCTGGTGCCCTAATCGGGTAAAACCTGGCAAAATCTGGCGAAACGGGAGGATGCCTGGGGGATGCTAGCGCGATCGCGGGGGGATGCGTTGGGTTGGCTAGTATCTGGCTAATGCCTGGCTATATTCCTGGGCGCTTGATTCAATCGGGCTCGCTGTAGGGGGAATTATCCGAATCCGCCAATGGCATGTCGTCGGGTTCGGGCTGGGGGATATCTAGGAATTTGATCAGAAAATCTTGCAGCCTCATGCGGTGAATGTAGGGCCAGCCTCCTTCGGCCTCAATATTTTTGAGCAAGGAGTAGAGGGCCTGGCGGTTGTCGGGTAAGGAGTCTTGAAACAAGCCATCGCGGATTTCTTGATGCAAGGCTTCGATCAGACGCAGCAGCAGCAACAGCGACTGACTGTTGTTTTGATGGGCCTGCGCAGCGTGTCTGACCAGAGCGGCGATCGCCTCTAGCTCGGTAGACAGTTGGTTGTCAGTTGGACTGTTTTCTTGAAGGTTTTCTCCCATGCCACACCCTATATAGCGGATCGCGTAATCAATGAAGGATAGGGGTCTATCTTAGGGTACAAACCCCATTCCTTGAAGTCTTATTTCTGCAAGTTGGTCTGCAAGTTGCTTGGGGGGACGCTCGTGAGCTGTCTATTTGGTCAGGCGATCGCAGCTCCGAATACTCTCTGGTCAATGAGTATCAGGGCGTTCCTGTCCATAGGGATAGACTTCGAACTTTTGTAACGAACGACACAAGGTAGCCTTTGGGTTCTCCCTACTCTTTGGTTAACAAAGGTACATCTAAGCACCCCGCCCACGATTGCCTCTCGCCCGAGATGGGGATGAAGTCCTAGCCATTGAGGCGCTGTTGGGCAACTTACGCCGCTCTACCGCCCTGGCCCTGCATCAGACAGGGTGGCGTCATGGAGGCGGTTGGGCGTTGACAGCATTCATTGCTGCCCGCAGTGGCTCAGCGGCGATCATCAGCCTGCTAAGCGAGTACTTACCGTTTACGTGCACCGTTTACTGTTGAGGAGAACACCATGCCTGAAGTAACTACTCCCGCCCACAAGACTGGCGATTTCTTCGTTGATTACGAAGAGAAAGTTTTTCCCGATGTCAAAGCCGACCCCGGTGAAAAAGCGCTGATCACGTTCCACACGGTTGCCTTTGAAGGCTCGATCGGGTTGGTTAACATGCTGCAAGGGCTGCGTTTGCTGCGCAAGGGCTTTGAAACCTCGATTTTGCTCTACGGCCCCGGTGTCACCCTAGGTGTGCAGCGCGGCTTCCCCAAGCTGGGCGACGAAGCCTTCCCCGGCCACCAAAACTTTACCAACCAGTTGACCAAGTTTATGTCTGAAGGCGGCAAAGTGTACGCCTGCCGGTTTGCTCTGCAAGCGCTGTATGGTCACGGTGAGCCGTCACTCATTCCTGGCATTCGCCCCATCAGCCCTCTCGACGTCCTCGATTTGGTGTTGCTGCACCGCAAGGATGGCGCGTTTATCCTCGATACCTGGACGCTCTAAGTTTAGCGGCGGGGCACTCCCGCTCAACTAGGAGGGTGGGCCCCGCTCACCCTGCGACATTCCTCATTCGGTTGCATGCTGTTGGTTAAATACTATGGACTATTCACGCACGGTTCGAGTGGCTGCGGTGCAGCTTAGCCCGGTGTTATTTAGCCGCGATGGCACCACCGAGAAAGTATTGGAGGCGATCGCCTCGGCTGCCAAGCAGGGCGCGCAGCTCGTGGTGTTTCCAGAAACCTTCATTCCCTACTATCCCTATTTTTCCTTTGTTCAGCCGCCGGTGCTGATGGGCAAAGAGCACATGCGGCTTTACGAAGAAGCCGTGGTGGTGCCTGGCCCGGTCACCGACGCGGTCAGCCGGGCGGCCCGCTCCTATGGCATGGTGGTGGTGCTGGGGGTCAACGAGCGCGATCACGGTTCGCTCTACAACACGCAACTGGTGTTTGATAGCGACGGCTCTTTGCTGCTTAAGCGCCGCAAAATCACGCCCACCTATCACGAGCGCATGGTCTGGGGGCAAGGCGACGGAGCCGGGCTGGCGGTGGTCGATACCGCTGTGGGCAAAGTCGGAGCCCTAGCCTGCTGGGAACATTACAACCCGCTGGCTCGCTTTGCGCTGATGGCGCAGCACGAACAAATCCACTGCTCGCAGTTTCCAGGCTCGATGGTGGGGTCGATTTTTGCCGAACAGATCGAGGTAACGATTCGCCATCATGCTCTAGAGTCGGGCTGTTTTGTGGTCAACGCCACCGGCTGGCTCACGCCCGAACAGGTGCAGCAGATTACCCCCGATGACAAGCTTCAGCGCGTTTTGAGTGGGGGTTGCCATACCGCCATCATCAGCCCAGAGGGCGTGCATCTCTGCCCGCCGATTACTGAGGGGGAAGGGCTCGCGATCGCCGACCTCGATTTTTCATTGATTACCAAGCGCAAACGGATGATGGATTCGGTGGGGCACTACGCCCGCCCCGAACTGCTGCAACTCCAGGTCAACCCCAGCGAAGCGGCCGTGATGCAGACGACTGCTAGCG
>DATNOW010000536.1:0-2055 GCA_036703515.1 Chroococcidiopsis sp. | reverse complement strand
ATCCCGATCAACGGGCGATCGCCGTGCAGGTAGCAGTGATCACGGTCAGCGATACCCGCACGCCAGACAGCGATCGCAGCGGTCAACTGATCCAACAGCTGCTGCAAGCGGCCGAACATCGCCTGACCCACTATCAGATTTTGCCCGACGAACCCAGCCAAATTGAAGCGACGGTGATCAGCCTGTGCCAGCGGTCGGATATCGATGCAGTCATCCTCAACGGCGGCACCGGGATTGCGCCCAGAGATACCACCTATGATGCGATCGCCCGCCTGCTCGAAAAAACGCTGCCGGGATTTGGCGAACTGTTTCGATCGCTGAGCTACGCTGAAATCGGCTCACGGGCGATCGCCTCTAGAGCAACGGCTGGCATCTATCGGGGCAAACTAATCGTCTCATTGCCAGGGTCTAGCAATGCCGTGCGACTGGGGATGGAAGCCTTGATTTTGCCCGAATTGGTACATTTAATCAGCCAGCTTAACCCTTCCCTATTGCAGGCTGATACGGGTGCTGCACCCTGAGAAAACCGTGTGAATTTTCCAGCGCGCTCTTAAATGCGCCTGCTATGATAACTATGAAATTGCTGATGATTTGGGGCTGTAGCTCAGCAGGATAGAGCGGTCGCCTCCTAAGCGACAGGTCGCGCGTTCGAATCGCGCCAGTCCCGTTGGTATGACAGGCTTGTGTGGGGCTTTTAGCCTATTGATGACCTGCCAGATTAGGGAAAAATATGCCTGGATCTTGCCTAAAATTAGGGAAGGTTTAGGGAAGGTTTTAGGTTTTGGTGAGGGGAAAGCTGACGCTTGCTGACATCAATGAGCGCTTGAGGGCTGCTGTGTTGGGGGTGTCTGTCAGGCAAAAGGGACATCGTTTATATTTGAGGGCGACGCTGCCGCCGCGGCCGGGCTCTGTGAAGTTGAAGCCGCATCAACAGGATTTGGCGTTGAAGATTTATGCAAATCCGGCTGGGTTGGAGCGGGCTGAGGCTGAGGCTCGTAAGCTGGGGGCTGCTCTGGCTTGTAAGGAATTTTGTTGGGATGAGTATTTGCAGTCGGAGCAGGATGGGGCGGCTGGCGGGCTGACTGTGGGGGGATGGGTTGAGCGGTTTCGGGCGCACTATATGGCGACGCATCGTTTGACTGAACAAACGTGGCTGGATCACTGGGCGCGGGTTTATCGTCGTTTGCCGCAGGATGGGTTGATGGATGTGGATCTGTTGCTGCGGTTGGTGTTAAGGACTGAGCCGGATACGCGGGAGCGGAAGCAGACGTGTCAGAAGCTTCAGAAGCTGGCTGAGTTTGCAGGGCTAGAGGTTGATTTGAAGCCGTATTCGGGGTGTTATTCGAGTAGTAAGACGAAGCCTCGTGATTTACCGGATGACAAGTTGATTGCGGAGTGGCGCGATCGCGCTCGGTGTAAGCCATCAGGGCGTTCTTCAGGTCTTCGGCAATGCCCAGGTAGTCTACGACTAGACCACCTTCTTTGCCCCCAAAGACGCGGTTGACGCGGGCGATCGCCTGCATCAGGTTGTGACCCTTCATGGGTTTGTCGATGTACATGGTGTGGAGGCAGGGGGCATCGAAGCCAGTCAGCCACATATCGCGGACTATCACTAGCTTGAGGGGATCTTTGGGGTCGCGCAGACGGTTGGCGATCGCGTCCCGTCCCTTTTTGGTGCGGATGTGGGGTTGTAGGTCGGCGCTATCAGCGGCGCTGCCTGTGATCACAACTTTGATTTCGCCCTTGTCGTCGTCGTTAGAATGCCATTCGGGGCGGAGTTGTTTAATCTGCTTGTAGAGTTCGGCACAGATGCGGCGGCTCATGCAGACGATCATGCCTTTGCCGTTTGCCATCTCTGGTGCCGTGAGGCGATTGTCGAAGTGGTTGAGGATGTCTTGGGCGATGAGTGCCTGTCGTGTTTCGGTGCCAACCATTGCTTCGAGCTGTGCCCATTTGCTCTTGAGCTTTTCTTTAGTGGTCTGCTCTTCGCCTTCGGTAACATCTTCAAAGTCGGGGTCAATGTTGGGTCTTTCGCTGTCATTTATCAGGGCAGAA
>DATNOW010000535.1:0-8811 GCA_036703515.1 Chroococcidiopsis sp. | reverse complement strand
TTTTGGCTGGACGATGGTGATTTCATCGGTGCTGGGCATGACTATGCTGCTGCTTGTCACCCACGCCAACCGCAGCCTGGGCATCGACGACCACTGGTTTAGCCTGGGCGACAGCCTGATTTTGACGGTGATGGGGCAAATTGCCTACATGCCGGTGCTGGTGCTGGCGGCGCGGCTCTGCCCCACGGGCGTAGAAGCCACCCTATTTGCCCTGTTGATGTCCGTCACCAACTTTGCCGGGCTCGTCTCTTATGAGCTAGGGGCTGGGCTGATGCACTGGCTAAATGTATCGGATACCAACTTTGATCGCCTGTGGCTGCTGGTTTTAATTACCAACCTCACCACCCTGCTGCCGCTGCCGCTGCTGGGCTGGCTGCCGGGGCAGGTCGATGATGACCCGCTGCCGATGTCGTCGGTTGCGCCAGAGGAGTTGCCAACCGACTTGCCAACTGGACTGCCAACCAACTTGCCAACCGAATTATCCACCAACTTGCCAGCCTCCTCCGCAGCCCCGCCGCCGGAAGTCGCCACCCCGCTCAACCTTCCTAGTCAGCCTGAACCCGAATTCATCGCCACCGAAGGCAACTCTGCCCCGGGTTAACCCGTAGCAGACTGCTCGTTTCTCACCGTACCCCTGCCCTTGGGTTACTGTGGCATTCTCGGTGCGTCTGGTCTGCTGCCCATTTCAGTTGAGCTCAAACTGCTGATATCAAACTGCTGATATCAGACTGGTTTTACGGCTGTTTTCTAGTCGGTTTCCATCCCGTTTTATCTAAGTTTTTTAGTTTTTATCCATCCCATCCTGCCGCACTATGCAAACCATGCCATCGTCCGCTAGCACCGCTGCTCCTTCCTTTAGCCTGACCGACTGGCAAAAGGGCTATCGATCGCTGAAGGGCGAGTTTGACTACTGGATTGACGACATTGAGGGCGAAATTCCAGCAGCGCTAACCGGCACGGTGTTTCGCAACGGGCCGGGGCTGTTGGATATCCACGGCTACCCCATTCAGCATCCCTTTGACGGGGATGGCATGATCTGCGCGATCGCCTTTCAGAACGGGCGGGCCCACTTCCGCAACCGCTTTGTGCGCACCGCCGGGTTTGTAGCCGAGCAAGCCGCCCAAAAGCCGGTTTATCGCGGTGTCTTTGGCACCCAAAAGCCAGGGGGCTGGCTGTCGAATATTTTTGACACGCGGCTCAAAAATATTGCCAATACCCATGTGGTGTACTGGGGCAAAAAGCTGCTCGCCCTCTGGGAAGCCGCCGAACCCCATCGCCTCGACCCCCAAACCCTCGACACCGTAGGCTTAGACTACCTCGATGGCGTCTTGCAGCCTGGGGATAGCTTTGCCGCCCATCCTCGCTTAGAGCCGGCTGCACCCGAAAACGGTCACACTGCTCGCCTAGTCAACTTCTCGGTCAAGCCAGGGCTGTCGACCGCGATCACCGTCTACGAGTTTGACCCCAGCGGTGCACTGCTCAGCACGCAAACCCGCTCAGTGCCTGGGTTTGCCTTCATCCACGATTTTGTCATCACGCCCAACTACGCTATCTTTTTCCAAAATCCGGTGTCCTTTAACCCACTGCCCTACCTGCTAGGGCTGCGCGGCGCTGGAGAATGTATTTCGCTGCGTAAAAACCAGCCCACCCAAATTATCGTCATTCCCCGGACGGGCAATGCACCAGCCCAGTGTTTTCCGGTTGAGGCAGGGTTTGTCTTCCACCACGTCAACGCCTTCGAGCGCGACGGGCATCTGGTGATCGATTCTGTCTCCTATGCCGATTTCCCCAAGCTCGACCCCTACCAAACCTACCTAGAAGTCGAGTTTACGGCGCTGCCCCCCGGCCAACTGTGGCGCTTTCAGCTCAACCTCAGCGATCGCACCGTGAAGCGGCAGATGTTTGACGAACGCTGCTGCGAATTTCCCACGGTGCACCCCGGTCACATCGGTCGCCCCTATCGCTATGCCTACCTGGCTTCTGGCCATGCGCCCACGGGCAATGCCCCCCTGCAAGCGCTGAGCAAAGTTGACTTAGAGACCGGCGATCGCCAGCAGTGGAGCGGTGCGCCCCAGATCTTTACCGGAGAACCGATCTTTGTGCCGCGATCGCCCGATGCCTACCCCGATCACCTCGCCACCGTCGACTACAGCGGAGCCGAAGACGATGGCTGGCTGATTAGCCTAGTCTTCAACGCCGAACGCGACTGTTCCGACGTGCTGATTTTAGATGCCCGCGATATTGCGGCGGGCCCCGTTGCCCGCCTGCACTTGAGCCATCACGTCCCCTACGGGCTGCACGGGTCTTATACTCCGACGACGTTCCTCCCCGTAGGCTAGGGTGCTGCCGTGGTCTCGCGCGCTGCCCACGCTTACCGACAAACGGCATGGACTGGGGCAGGTAGAGACTCTGCCTCTCGTCTTTGCCTCAGCGGTGCGTCTCCATCCCGGTGCAGCTGGTTGCGGTAGTGGTCGGCCTCTTGCTCGCAGAGGGTAGCCTCTATCGTTAGCCCAGTCTGGGCATAGATGCGGCTGAGGTTGCTGAGCGTCAGCGCCAGCCCTAGGCAGTCATCGAGCTCTAAATAAAGCGACAGCGCATTTTGGCAGCAGACGATCGCGGCCGTCGCTTGCCCCGTCTGGTGGTAAGTGATAGCGCTATTGAGCAGGGCGTTGGCTTCACCCCGGCGATCGCCAATCTGCTGGCTGAGGGTTAACGCCTGCTGGTAGTAGGCGATCGCGGCGTCATACTGCTGCAAGCGATTGTAAACCACGCCGAGGTTAATCCACACCGCGGCCATGTCAGCATCGGCTTCACCGGTCTGAAACAGCGCTAGGGCCTGCCGATAGTAGGCGATCGCCTGACTGTATTGACCGAGCTGATCGTGAACAATACCCAGTCGATTAAAGGCGACGGCTTCTTCGTGGCCGTTGGCCAGCCTAGAGCGTTGACCCAGCGTTAGCACCTGCTGATAGCAGGCGATCGCCGCGTCATACTGTTGCAACTGACAGTAGGCCCAACCAAGGTGGTTGAGGGCATGGGGCAGCAGGTGATCAATGCCAAACTGCTGGCAAATATCAATGGCGCGCTGGTAGCAGGCGATCGCATCCCAGGCTTCCCCGGTTTTGGCCTCGATCATATCCATGGGGCGAGTGGTAGATAGCATGATTAAAACCGTTAACGCAAAGGGCTTAAAACAGCGGTGTGAACTGGAATAATCTGTATCCAGACGTATATCTAGCCGATGGCAGGGTATGCTGCAAACCATCAGAAACTGGCTCAAACTAGGGCTGAACGGCGATCGCGCACAGTCCACCCCAAAGGGCTTCCTCTACTGGGTTCATCACCCCAGTGGATCTCCGAACGCCCATATCCTACGAAGTACAACTAGATATAGTCCAATATCTTTTAAGATATAGTCCGCTGCGCTCTACCCGTTGCGTCTGGCCCCAACTCTATGGATTTAGACACTCTCAGTCAGGTCGAATTACGCCAGATTTGTTATTTTCTGATTTTGGTGCAATCGGGCAACAATTTCAGCGAAGCCGCGAAGCGGGTTGGCATTCAGCAGCCCCCCTTCAGTCAGCGGATTCAAGCGCTGGAAAAGACACTGAGCAAGGGGAAAAACGCAGCCGAGGTAAAACTCCTCGATCGCAGTACCCAACCCGCCACCTTAACCGAGGCTGGCAAGGCGTTTCTACAGGAAGCCGAACTGGCCTTGATGCATCTCGATCGCGCCATTTTTCGAGCCCGGCAAGCCAGCCAAGGAAAAATTGGACGGCTCACCATTGGCATCCACAATTCCATTGCCAACAGCATCCTGCCCCAAGTCCTGCAAGACTTTCAGCGGCAATATCCCGATGTCGAACTGGAACTGCGAGAGGTCACCATTTTAGAAGAGCTGCCGCTGCTGCAAACCCATCAGATCGATGTGGTATTCCGGCGATCGCCTAGTCAACACGATCATGACCCCAGCCTCAGCGCTATCCCAATCCTGGCAGAATCCTTTGTGCTGGTTTTACCCGAACACCATGCGCTGAGCAGCCGCTCTACTATTTCACTGATCGACCTCAAGGATGAATCGATTATTTTGCCCTCGCTTGGTGCGCTGCCGTTTTACCAGCAGGTGATTGACCAATGCCGCGCCGCCGGGTTTGAACCCCAGATTGCAACAACTATCAGCGCCACGGGCATTGTGACGTTGCTCAGTTTAGTCGCGGCCAATTTGGGTGTGGGGATCCTACCCAGCCATGTCGAGCGTCTACATCGGGAAGGAGTCGCCTACCGTCCCATCCGTGATCTGACGCTGACACGGGCGATCGCGGCGGTGTGGCGACAGGATGATCATTCACAGGTGCTGCACAACTTCCTCAAGCTGATTCAGCAGAGGGTGCAAGCGCTGTGATCATGGCGGCTTGCTCTGGGATCGCTAGAGCAAATCTTCTAGGGCCGTCAGCAGCCGCTGCACCTGATGCGACCATGTCCAGCCCTGCATGAATTGGGCAGCGGCGGCCCCGCGCTGCTGGGCCTGCTGGCGCTGGCTGTAGACCTGTTCGAGCGCAGCAACGATTTCGTCTAGATCGGATTCACCCCAGCCCTCGGTGCCGCAATATTGCTCAGTCGGGCGCACCGGGCCTTGATGGCGCAGGGGATAGCAGTGGCTGTCGCTAATCAGGTCGCGGTGGCCAGTGTTGGCCGACAAAATTGTGGGGATGCCGCAGGCGAGACATTCCATGGCAACCAGATTGGTGCCGCCCTCGGCCCGATTGGGGAACAGGGCAACATCGGCTTCGCGGACAATTTGCCCGGCCATAAAGTTGGGGATCAGCCCAATGTCGATCACGGCATCGGCAGGAATGCCGTTGGCCACCAACCAGTCAGTCACCTGTAGCCGCTTTTGGGCGTTGACTTGGGGTAAGCCCACAACATGCCCCGCCCGGTCGAGGTCGGTCATGGTTTCCACCCAGGGGTTGTGCCATGCCGTCATCAGCAGAGCATCGGGGTGGCGCTGGTGAAAGGCGCGAAAGGCAGCGATCGCCAGATCTTGCCCTTTGCGATATTCCAGCTTGCCGCCCGAAAAAATCACAAAGCGATCGCCCAACAGGTTGGATTTGGGAGCGGGATGGAAAATCGTCGGTTCGATGCCCTGCTGCACGGTCACCACCGACTCGATGCCATAGCTGGCCAGCACCTCGGCATTCCAATGGGAGCCTGCCACAATCCGATCAAACTGCCGGGCATAGGCGATCGCATCTGGAATCAGGTGCGTATCTTCAAAGAAAATCACGCCGACGTTGCGTTTGCCCAAAATTCGGCGGGTTTCGGGCGGCGTCACCATGTTGTTGCCGAGGGGCGTGAGCATCAAAAACGACCCCGTCACGGAATGGTCGGGATTGGCTTTGAGCAGGTCATGGAGCCGCTGTTGATGCGTCAACGTAGGGGTTAAAGTCGCCCGATGCAGCGGATTAAATAGGTGCGGTGAACACAGCGGGATCAGCGGCACCGGCTCGTAGTCGGGATGCTTCGCTAAATTAAGCGCCAGGTTTAAGCCATAGACGCGCCAGCCCGTATCTACCCCAATCGGGAAGCCGATGCCGATGGGAATGGGCGCAGCAGGGGGCGATCGCCGAGGGGGAGAGGGGGAGAGAGATGATGGGTGGGAGGGGGAGGGTGGGAGGGATGATGGGAGGGTGGGGGATGAGGGAGAGAGGGAGGGTGGAAGGGGAAGGGTGGGGGATGGAAGGGAGGAGGAGGACAGAATGCTGAGGGCGGCCTTGACGCGCTCGATCACGGTACTCCAGTCGCCCCGCTGGGTTTGGCGAAACAGCCGCGCTGTGGGATACCAGGGGCTATCTTCCCGGTGCAGCATCCAGCGCCAGTCGGGGGCGTGGGTCAGCAGTACCCAGACGGGTTTGCCCAGGGCCCCGGCCAGGTGGGCCACGGAGGTATCTACGGTGATCACCAAATCTAACTGCTGGATGGCAGCGGCGGTGTCCGCAAAGTCTTTTAGGCTAGGGCTGAGGTCGTGGATCGCGTAGCGATCGCGGTAGGGGAGAATATCGTCGGCGCGTGTCCCCACCTGCAAACTGTAAAAGGCGATCGCCTCTAGGGCCAGCAGCGGCTCAAAATCTTCCACCGTGGCGGAACGGTAGCGATCGCCCCGGTGGGTGGGGTTGCCGGCCCAGACGATGCCGACTTTGAGATGGGGGGTTGCGGCCAGGGCGTCAGGCACGGGCAGCGCAACCGCCGCGCTTGGGTCGAGTACGAGGTAGGGAACAGCGGCGGGGATCGCGGTGGCAGACTGGTCAGTGAGCATCCCCAAAATGTGGGGCAGGCTGAGCAGCGGAGCGTAGGTGTCAAACTCTGGCAGCGGTTGCCCTTGGATAATCAGCTGATCGACTCCCGGCAGATTGGCCAGCAGGGGCGCGAGGGGAGGCTGCACTTCGAGGATGAGGCGATCGCATTGCTTGGCCACCAGCGGCACATAGCGGACAAATTGCAGGGTGTCGCCGAGGCCCTGCTCTGCTTGCAGCAAAATCGTCTGGCCGCTGAGGTCGTCGCCCTGCCAGCGGGGCTGAGAAAATGGGGGCGGAGGACGAAAATCGGGGGCGTTGACGCGCCAGCGCCATTCGTATTCCGCAAAGCCTTCGACCAGATTGCCCAGCAGCAGCAGCGATAGCCCCAGGTTGAGGTGGGCGTCAGCATAGTTTGCATCCATGGCTAGGGCCGCGCGGTATTGGGCGATCGCCGTATCCGGGTCGGCTAGGTCGTGGTAACACAGCCCCGCATTGTTGAAGGCGGCCAGGTAGCGAGGGTTGAGGGCAATCGCCTGTTGATAGCAGGCGATCGCCTGCTCAAAGTCACCCTGGCTGCGATAGGTGTTGCCGAGGTTGTAGTGGGCATCGGCATAGTGGGGACGCAGGGCCAGCGCTTGGTGATAGGCCGCAATCGACGGCTCAAACTGCTTTAGCTCTTGGTAGGCCGCGCCCATATTGCTGTAAGCGGCCGCATAGTCGGGCTTGCGGGCGATCGCCTGTTGGTAGCAGGGGATCGCCTCATCGTAGCGGTTTTGGCGCTGGAGGGCGTTGCCCAGATCGTTGTAGACCTGGGGATCGGGCAATAGCGCTAGGGTGCGCTGATAAAAGGCGATCGCCGTGCTCAACTGCTGCTGACGATTGGCCACCAGCCCCAGCAAATAGAGGGCATCGGCAGCTTTTGGGGTGGTTAGCAGCACGCGACGGCAGATCTGGGCCGCGTCGTCGTAGCGCTTGGCGGCAAAGTGCTGACGGGCTAGGGCGATCGCCGTCTCTGGCTCAGTCGCCGGGTCACTATCGGGGGGATGCTCTACGACGAGCGTTAATGCTGCGGCTACCTGTTGGCAAACGCTCCCCCAGTCGCCCGGCCGGGGCTGCCGAAACAGTCGCGCTGTCGGATACCAAGGGCTATCATCCCGCTGCCACAGCCAGCGCCAGTCGGGCACAAAGCACAGCAGCACCCAGACGGGTTTGCCCAGCGCACCGGCCACGTGGGCGACGGCTGTATCCACCGTAATGACCAGATCAAGCTGGGCGATCGCCGCCGCCGTATCGGCAAAACTCTGGAGCTGGGGATCCAGATCAACGACGTTCAGCGCCTGCTGTTGAGCTTGGAGCTGGCGCAACTCCTCGGCTTTTTCGCCCTTTTGCAGGCTATAGAAGGTGATACCGGGCACCGCCAGCAGGGGCAGCAGCGTTTGCAGTTGGGTCGAGCGATCGCCGTCGTTGGGGTTCAGCGGATTCCCAGCCCACACCAGCCCGACCCGCAACGGTTTGGTTGGAGTTGCCGGTAAGGACAGCGGTGGAGACGGTACGGGCGGAAACAGGTAGGGCACCGGGGCCGGCACGTCCTCTAAGGTCGTACCCAAGACATGGGGCAGGCTGAGCAGCGCCACATGGCAGTCAAACGGGGGCAGAGGCTCGCCCTTGGCTATCACCTGCTCAACATCGGGGAGCGCTTGCAGCAGCGTGACTAGCTCTTTTTGGCACTCCAGCACAATCCGCCCGCCCCGTTGCGCCACCAGCGGCAGATAGCGGACAAACTGCACCGTATCGCCAAATCCCTGCTCGGCGTAAACCAAAATCGTTTTGCCGCTGAGGTCCTCACCCGCCCACACCGGGGGCGTAAACGAGCGGGGGCGGTAGTCTTGCCTGCGCCAGCGCCACTCATATTCAGCAAAACCCTGAACAAAATCACCCAGCAGCAGCAGCAGCAGGCTGCGGTTGAAGCGGGCCGAGGGATAGTGGGGGGCTAGCCGCAGGGCTTGGGCATAGGCGGCGTGGGCTGCGTCAAACTGCCCCTGGTGATAGCGGGCCAGCCCTAGGTGAGTATGGGCTTCGACGTAGTTGGGTTTGAGGGCGATCGCCTGCTGGATCTGGGCCACCGACTCCTCTAACTTGCCCAGCAGCCGCAGCAGCGAGCCAATGCTGTTGTAAATCTCGGCCGAGTCGGGCTTGAGGGTGAGGGCATGGCGATAGTGGGCCATGGCTTCCTCAAACTGCGACTGCATCTGAAAGCACACCCCCAGGTTATGGATGGCATCGGCATAGCCGGAATCAATCGCCAGAGCGCGGCGATAGCACTCGATCGCAGGCTGAGCCTGATTGCGAAACCGATGCACATTACCCAGGTTGTAGTGGGCTTTGGCGTGATCGGGCTGGAGGTCGAGGGTAGCTTGGTAGTGGTGGATCGCCTGGTCATACTGCCCCAGTTCGGCATAGGCGACCCCCAGATCATGGTGCACTGCCGCCTGCCCAGGACGGAGTGCCAAATAGCGCT
>DATNOW010000534.1:0-2619 GCA_036703515.1 Chroococcidiopsis sp. | reverse complement strand
AAATCGAGCCAGGATATGGACGCTGCCAAAGGCGTCGGAATTGAGCTTGCAGAGGCGATGGCAGACAAACCGCACCAACCGCTCTTGGTCGGGCAAGCGGTCAAATTCGAGCAATATCAGCAGGCAGTGGGGACGGTCGGTCGCGACTCGGGCCCAAACCCCTTGGGGCATCAGGTAGGCATTGAGCCATTGGGCGATCGCCTCCAAGTCTCCCTGGCGCGCCAGTTCTACCACCGATGGCTGAGATAACCTATCCAGATTGACCATCGCCTCGCTCACCATCGCCTCGCTATCCATGTGTCCTCACACCTCAAAAACGAACCCAAGCCCTGCCGAATGGCCAAACCCCTGACTATGGTTATACTTTACCCGCCGAAGTTTGAGTGGCTGGCTTGGTAATAAATCTTATTTGCAAATGGCGAAATGGTGACGAAACGGCGGTATTTTTCTTGTGGCTGAAGGGGACGTGAGTGGGACGCGATCCAGAAATTCCTGTTGGGGAGGCGATCGCCCCTGTGGAAATGCTCTGTGGAAATGCTCTGTAGAATTGCTCTGCGGAACTGTGTACTTTTCACAGTGATCTAAGTCACGCTAGGAGCGCAATTGTCATCACACGTTGATCTTGATCTCAATCATCAGGCGAAGTCCTTGGATCAGGGATAGTTAGGGGGTAGCGCCATACCAAGAAAGGTTTCCGCAGACATGATCGATCAACTTGTGCAATCGGCAATGCAAACTGGTTGGCTCAGTGTTGAATCTGAAGGATTAATCCGTCAGTTAGTGTCGATCCGAACCACTCCATCGACCGATCAAGCGGCCTTACAGGCCCTGATCAAAGCGATGGAAAGCGGAGACATCCAGCGTGAAGCGCCGGGGTCTTCTGACCTACCCAACTTGGCGCGGCGTTAACTCGACCAACCAAAACACTCACATTCGGTTAATGACACTGGGTTTTTAACCCAAATGCCCTCCGTTGCGATCGCAGCGGAGGGATTTCATTTGGGGGTTGCGGCGGTATCTTTAATAGATAAGTAGAAGATATCGATGCTTAGAATCGATGCGTAGACAGCACTGGTGACTCCCTATCCATGACTCCATCCCCCGATACTTCCGGCAATGCTTCCTCGACTACGCCGACCAATTCACCCCCCTTAACCCCAGGGCTAGACAGCAGGGAGCCTTCTTCTCCAATGCCGGAGGGGCTAGAGGCTAATGTCGGCGTCGTTCCCACGGATAATGGCTCGACGACTGGCTCGACTGCTGGTTCGACTAGTGGCTCGACCGGGGGCAAAACTAATGGCGCGCTGACTGAAACCGCTAAACGGATGTCCTCCGGTGCTTTGGCCAGTCGCCCGGCCTGGGCTGCGCCACCCACCACCTCTGCCGCGTCGGTGCTGCTGGGACTGGCGATCGCCATCATGGTAGCTGGGTGGATATTCAATAGCCTATGGCTGGGGTTAGCCGGGGCCTTGATTGCCGGTGTGCTGTCGATTCGCATTTTGTGGAGTGGGCTAGAGCCGATTTTGGGGGACCTGATCACCCCCAACCAGCGCAAGGGACTAATTGCGGCGATCGCCCTGCTGATTAGTGTGATCACCCTGCTGAGGTTTGCGGGGGCCGGTGCGGTGCTTAACGCCCTCTACCAACGGGCCAACTGGGATGCGATTGGCTCGCTGGGGGAGGTGATTGGCGCAGTCGGGCAGATTTTGATCGCCATCTTGGCGGTCTATGTGGCGTGGCGACAGTATGTGATTTCTAAAGACCTGACGATTCAGCAAAACCTGATCACCCAGCAGCAAACGATTGATTCCTATTTTCAGGGGATCTCTGACCTGGTGCTCGATGCCGAAGGGCTGCTCGAAGACTGGCCCCAAGAGCGGGCGATCGCCGAGGGGCGCACCGCCGCCATTCTGGGCAGCGTGGACGCAGGCGGCAAGGCCAAGGTGATTCGGTTTCTGTCGCGATCGCGATTGCTGTCTCCCCTGCGACGCGATCGCCACCTGGGGCGGGCTATCCTCGACGGCATGGGCGGCTACGAAGAAGATCGAGACTACGGTGTGCGCGTCATCGACCTAGGCGTGATGCTGGCGGGGGCAACCCTGGCCGGCAGCGATCTGCGCTGGACTGACCTCAGCGACGCCAACCTGATCCGCGCCGATATGAAACATTGCGACTTGGTCAAAACCAACCTGGCCCGCACGATTCTCTGCGAAGCCGATCTGTCGGGTTCTGACATGATGGGCACGCGGCTGTTTTATGGCCCCGTCAAGACGGCTTCCCCCCGCAGCCGCACCACCATCCCCAACTACAAAACTGGCGAACACACCGGAGCAGTGGTCGAAAACGTCAACCTCACCGATGTCAAACGCCTCTCCGAAGACCAGCGCTGGTATTGCTGTGCCTGGGGCGGCTCCGAAACCCGCGCCACGGTTCCCGGTGGCTGCGACGATGTGCCTAACCTGCTGGGGCGCTGAGGCCCTGAATTCATCAACCCCTGAATTCATCAGCTCATGAACGCATCCACCCATGAATGCATCCACCCACGTTGGATTTTAGAGTTGCAATTTTGGACGTTACTTGACACACCTTTGGGTTTAAACGTGAAGCGCTATAATCGCT
>DATNOW010000533.1:0-2743 GCA_036703515.1 Chroococcidiopsis sp. | reverse complement strand
GCCCCGTCGTATCCCACAGCTTAACGCGACCGTTGAGATAGACATATAGCCCCGCCTGCCCGCAGACGACTTCCATCACTTTGAGCCCAAAGCTGCCGATGGAGCTAAACTGCGCCCCTGAAATCCGCTGGGCGATCGCTTCCCCATAGCGCCGTCGATCTTTGTCACCGATGATGATCGGGCAATGGCTATCCGTTATCGCAGGGGGGCGGGTGGGCACTAACGGCAGCGGTGCCGCACTGCCCTCTACCTGAAATAAGCCCGTCTCGGCCCCACCGTAGTAGAGGCGATCAAACACAGGCGCATAAATCCAGCCCATAACGGGCTGATAGGCTTCGAGCAGCCCAACCATAACCGAATAGTGGGCCCGACCGTGGATAAAGTCGTCGGTGCCATCCACGGGGTCAATCATCCACAGGCGGCGATAGTCTTGCTGGAACACGGCCCGCGACTGCGTATTTTCTTCGGTGATGACGCCATCTTCGACAAACAGGGCGGTAAAGGCTGCCAGCAGTTGCTCATCCAGCAGGCGATCGACCGTGGTGACGTAGTCATCAACACCCTTTTCAAATACTTGGAACTGTTGTTCTGCCATCTGCCGGGCTTGCTGACCGCAGTGACTCACAATCCAGCGAATTTTGTCAATTTGATCTGTGGAAAGAGTCATAGCCTAAAAATGGGGTTCCCAAGTTGCTGTGCAATCCGCCCTAAGATCCTAACGCTGCCTTACCCTGATTGCCTATCGAAACCATACTCACCCTGGGGCGATCGCCCCCAAAAGATCCACAACGATCCATAAATATCCATAAAAAAATATCCATAAAGCGCCGCAAAGATCCACTAAGGTCCGTAAACCATGCAAAAAACGGGCCATGCAAAAAACGGGCTGACTCTAGGTGAGCCAACCCGCCAAACTTTGGGAACGCTGAGTGAGGACTACTTTTGCAGAACGAGCTTAACGTTGGCGTTCTGTAGGCCAGGACGCTTGACTTCAGCCAAGGTCTTATTCACTGCGTATTTTTGGTTGATGGAGTTAATCAACTCGGTCTGATTGTGCTTCTTGGCCACACCCCAGAGGTCAGCAATCAGGTCAAAAGACCCATCAGCATTGCGCGACCAGCCGAGATCATATTCGCCTTCGAGAACGGCAACGATGTCAGAGCGCACGCGCTGACCATTGTAACCACGGACATCAGCATCGGTTTTCACCGCAATACCCAAATCCCGCAGAGAAGATTTCAGGATTTCAGCATCGGTGATTTTCGTACGCAGGGTGCTGAAGTGAGACATGTCGGGTTTCCTCCTGTAGAGAAGTTGAGAGAACAACAACGTTTAGGTGTAGAAATGCCGCAAAGCTTAACCTTTGGAGGGCAAACATGGGCGGCGCTGATCAAACCACTAGCTTGGGGAGCTAGTCTTTCCTCCCGTTGGGAGCGAGAGTGAAAGGCTGTTAAAACTCCAGGCGCTGATATTCAGCGATGGAGGCGGCGGCAGGTCGGGCACGCTGTCTGGCCCAGTCGCGCAGGGCCGTGACCTGTTCGCTCATCGTCTTGGAGAGTGGCATGGTTGCCTTAATGGCGGCGATGATGTCGAGCTGAGTGAACTCCCGGTCTTGGGCGAACGCCTCATACATCGCGGCCACTAGGCCCTGCTCAATTTCTGCTCCAGAAAATCCGTCACAAATGCTCACAAGCTGGTCGAGGTCAAACCGAGCAATATCTCGACGACGCTTGGAAAGATGAATTCTAAAGATCTCGTGGCGCTCTTGGGCATTGGGTAGGTCGACGAAGAACAGCTCATCGAAACGCCCTTTCCGCAAGAACTCGCCCGGCAGCCGTTCTACCCGGTTGGCAGTTGCCATCACAAACACTGGAGAAGACTTTTCTTGCATCCAGGTGAGGAAGGAACCAAAAATCCGGCTGGAGGTGCCGCCATCAGAATCAGCGGAACCTGCGCTGCCCGCAAAGGCTTTGTCAATTTCATCGATAAAAAGAATGGCCGGGGAGATCGACTCAGCCGTTTTGAGCGCATTGCGTAGATTGGCTTCTGAACGCCCCACCATAGAGCCATCGTAAACTCGCCCCATATCTAGACGGAGCAGGGGCAACCCCCACAGACGTGAAGTAGTCTTGGCGATCAGCGACTTGCCGCAGCCGGGCACCCCTAGGATCAGCATCCCCTTAGGTTGGGGCAATCCATATTCCCGCGCCCGCTCGGTAAAGGCATTGGAGCGCTGCTTTAACCAGTGCTTTAGCTCCTCTAAGCCACCGATGGAGTCGATGGTTTCATCTTCTTCGATGTATTCCAAAATGCCATTGCGGCGGATGAGGTGCTTCTTTTCGGACAGCACGATGTCCACTTCTTCTTCGGTGAGGCGACCGGCGGTAACTTTCGCTTTGCGATAGACCTTCTCGGCCTCATCACGGGTTAGACCTAGAGCCGCTTTCAGTAGCTTCTCACGGGTTTCGGTGGTAATACGGCGAGGAGTGCGCAACTGGTCGAGCTGCTGGGTCAAGACATCGTTGAGTTCTGCCATATCAGGCAAAGGATAATCTAAGACAGCAACCTCTTTCTCTAGCTCAATGGGAATATTTTGAACCGGCGACATCAGAATGATGGTCTTTTGCGCATCCTTAAAGCCAGCGATCGCATCTCTCAGCCAGCGGGTTACAGCCGGAGAGTCGACAAACGGGTGGAGGTCTTTGAAGACAAAGATGCCAGGTTCTCGTTGGCGAATCACCCA